>CAIWUD010000384.1 GCA_903915775.1 uncultured Chloroflexota bacterium
CAGGTGGAGCAGCTGCTGCCAGATGGTGGCGAGGAGCGCTTCGGTCGCACTCCGTGGCGCATCGTCTTCGGCCACCATCGTGATGGTCGGCGCAGGCAGCGCCTTGCGATCCAGCTTGCCATTGGGGGTGAGCGGCAGCGCATCGAGGAGCACGAAGGCACTGGGCAGCATGTAGTCGGGCAGGCGCGCCTGGAGGTGGCTGCGCAACTCGGCTATGAACTGTGCTCCATCTGCCATCTCCCGAGCCCTGACCCCTCTCTCCACCACGTAGGCGACGAGGCGCTGCTCCCCTTGCGTATCTCCAAAGACCACGACCGCCACCTCCTGCACCAAGGGGTGGCGGCTGAGCAGACTCTCGATCTCGCCGAGCTCGATGCGGAAGCCACGGAGCTTCACCTGCTGGTCGATGCGCCCCAGGTACTCCAGGTTGCCGTCGGGCAGCCAACGGGCCAGGTCGCCCGTCCGGTAGAGCCGCCCTGGGCCGAAGGGGTTGGCGATGAACTTCTCTGCCGTCAGCTCCGGGCGGTTCAGGTAGCCGCGCGCGACGCCTGCACCAGCAATACAGAGTTCACCTACCGCCCCTGGTGGCACCAACGCCCCACGTGCGTCAACGAGGTGGATCTGGGCATATGCAAGAGGACGTCCAATGGGCGGCGAGGCTGTGCTTGCCTGCCATGCCCTACACTCCATCACCGTGCTACACACAGTTGCTTCCGTCGGCCCATAGGCGTTGAAGAGGCGCCGTTCTGTGGCCCACTGCTTGGCAAGCGCTGCTGGAAGGCGTTCCCCCCCGACCACCAGGTATTGCAGCGTTGGTACACTCTGCGGATCGAGAGTAGCAAGCATCGTGGGTGTCAATTCGATATGGGTGATGGCATGGGTGCGGATGATCGCCCCAAGTTCTGACAGGGCCTGCAGCGGATCGGGTGGGGCCAGAACCAGCGTTGCCCCGCTAGCGAGCGTGGTCGCAATATCGGAGATGGCGACATCAAAGTTTGGTGACACCAGCTGGAGCAGCCGGCAGCCGGTCCGGAGCTCGAACATTTGCCCTTGGGTCTGGGCAAGGTGAGCGAGGCCCCCCTGCTCCACCATCACCCCCTTCGGTTGGCCGGTGGAACCCGAGGTGTAGATGACGTAGGCGAGGTGGTCGGGCTGCACCCTGCTCACCAGGTTGGTCGTCGGCTGCAGCGCAAGCGTTGGCCAGTCGGTATCAAGGCAGATGACCTGTGCATCAGTGAGGGAGTCTTCCCCCTCCCCCCGCTGGGGGGAGGTTGGGTGGGGCGGGGAGGAGGAGTGAGGAGCAAGCCCTCCCTCCACCCGGTAGGGGAGGAATCGATCACGCAGCCACTCCTGGGTGAGCAGCACGGGTAGTGCGGCGTCCTGGAGCATGAAGGCGAGGCGCTCCTGGGGGTAGCTCGGGTCGAGCGGCACGTAGGCCCCGCCTGCTTTGAGAATACCCAGGAGCCCGATGACCATCTCCAGCGAACGCTCAACGCAGAGGCCCACCAGCAGTTCGGGGCCCACACCTAGCGCCTGTAGTTGGTGCGCCACCTGGTTCGCTCGCTCATTCAGCTCGGCGTAGCTCAGCTGCTGTGCTTTGAAAATGAGTGCAGCGCTGTCCGGAGTACGCGCCACCTGCGCCTCGAACAGTTCGTGGAGGCACACCTGCGGCTGGTTCACTGCACTGCCGTTCCCGGTGCCGAGCAACTGCTCATACTCGGCTGCGGTGAGCATAGGGAGTGTGGCGACGGACTGCGTCGGATCGGCCACGATCCCCGCTAGCAGGGTCTGGAAGTGGTCTGCCATCCGCGCGATCATCACCGCGTCGAAGAGGTCGGTGTTGTACTCCAGGGCTGCTCGTGCTGTATCGCGCCCCTCCACCACACTGAGCGTCAGGTCGAACTTGGCGATCGGGTAGTCCGCCTCCAGTAGGGCTACCTCTACGCCCGGGAACTGCAGGGGTGTTTCACTCGCCTGGAGCAGGTTGAACAGCACCTGGAAGAGGGGGGTATGGCTCAGATCACGGTTGGGCTGGAGCACCTCCACCACCTGCTCGAAGGGTGCGTCCTGGTAGCGCTGGGCTTCAAGCAGCGTCTGGCGCACCTGGGTGAGGAGGGTGCTGAAGCTGAGCGGGGTACCATCGGTGTCGGCCAAGCGGCTACGCAGGGCGAGGGTGTTGACAAAGAGGCCGATGAGCGGCTCCACCTCGACGCGGGTACGCCCGGCGACGGGTATGCCAACCACGAGGTCGGACTGCCCGCTGTAGCGCATGAGCAGGACGTTGAAGGTGGCAAGGAGGGTCATGAAGAGGGTACTACCTTGGCTGCGGCTCAACTGGCGCAGGCTCTGCATGAGTTCGGGTGGGAGCACAAAGTCGTGACGGGCGCCGCGAAAGCGCTGCACGGCGGGCCGCGGGCGGTCAGTCGGCAGGGTGAGGAGCTCCGGCGCACCGGCGAGCTGCTCGCGCCACCAGGCGAGCTGCGTCTCCAGGAGTACTCCGCTGAGCCACTGGCGCTGCCAGGTGGCAACGTCGGCGTACTGGAGGGCGAGCTCTGGGAGGGGCGAGGGGTGGCCCTGGGTGAAGGCGGCGTAGAGGAGCGTGAGTTCATGCTGCAGCAGGTCGAGCGACCAGGCATCAGCGACGGCGTGGTGCATGTTGAGGAGCAGCACGTGATCCGCATCAGGCTCCAGGCAGAGCAGGGTGGCACGGAAGAGGGGGCCCTGGGCGAGGTCGAAGGGGGAAACCACCTCGGCCTGCGCACGCTGGCGTAGCTCCGCCTCGCGCAGCGTAGGTTCCATCCCGCTCAGATCCACGAGCGGCAGGCGGAAAGCCACTGGCCCCACCTGCTGCACCGGAACACCATCCTGGACGACGAAGGTCGTCCGCAGCACCTCGTGGCGACGTACGATCTCCCGCAATGCCTGCTCAAGGGCCGCTCCATCAAGGGTGCCACGGAGGCGGATGGCCTCGGGCATGGTGTAGGCAGTATGCTCGCTATCCAGTTGGTCGAGGAACCAGAGGCGCTCCTGGGCGTAGGAGAGGGGCAGGGGCTGGCTACGGTCGGCGAGGAGGATAGGGGCAAGCTGGAGTGGTCTCTGCTGTTGGCGAAGGGTATCGACCTGCGCGGCCAATCTGGCGATGGTAGGCTGCTCGAAGAGGGTATGGAGTGACAGTTCCACGCCCAACTCCTGGCGAATGCGTGCAACGGTGCGCGTGGCGAGGAGCGAGTGGCCACCGAGGGCGAAGAAGTTGGCCTGCGTGCCGACCTGGGGCAGGTGGAGCAGCTGCTGCCAGATGGCGGTGAGCAGGGCCTCGGTTGCGGTACGCGGCGCATCGTCCGCAGCCCACGTCGTGATGGTAGGAGCAGGGAGCGCCTTGCGATCCAGTTTGCCGTTGGGCGTCAGTGGCAGCGCATCGAGCAGCACGAAGGCACTTGGCAGCATGTAGTCAGGCAGGCGCGCCTGGAGGTGGCGGCGCAGCTCGGCTATGAACTGTGCTCCATCTGCCATCTCCCGAGCCCTGACCCCTCTCTCCACCACGTAGGCGACGAGGCGCTGCTCGCCTGGTGCATCCTCACGGGCAACGACGGCTACCTCCTGCACTGCGGCGTGGCTGCTCAGCACGCTCTCAATCTCGCCCAACTCGATACGGAAGCCGCGGATCTTCACCTGCTGATCGATACGCCCCAGATACTCCAGGTTACCGTCGGGCAGCCAACGGGCCAGGTCGCCCGTGCAGTAGAGGCGCCCAGGGCCAAAGGGGTTGGTAATGAACTTCTCCGCCGTGAGCTCTGGCCGGTTCAAGTAGCCCCGCCCGACCTGTACCCCGCCGATGTGCAACTCACCTACCACGCCAATCGGCACCGGTTGAAGCGCTCTATCCAGCACATAGGCTTGGGTGTTTGCCACTGGACGGCCAATCGGGACGATACCCGGGGTGTAGTCAGCCCGGCATGTCCACGCAGTTACATAGATCGTCGTCTCCGTCGGCCCGTACCAGTTGTGGAGGCGTGCCGTGGGATGGGCCTGGAAACGTTGCTGTAGCTGGAAGGGCAGCGCCTCACCGGCAGCGATGACGCGCCGGAGGGTTGTGGTGTGCATCAAACGGGGCTCTTCCAACACTAGCTGGAGCAGGCTTGGCACGAGGTGTAGGGTTGTAATTTGCTGCTGTTCAAGCATTGCGACAAGGTAGGCGCCATCACGCTGGTAGTTGGGATGGGTCAGCACCAGACGGGCTCCGTGGAGGAGTGGCCAGAGCAGTTCGGCTGTGGCCACATCGAAGCTAAAGGCGGTGGTCTGGAGGGTTGCATCTTGGATGGTCAATCCGTGTAGCGTCTGGAGTGCGGAGAGCAGGTTGTACAAGCCGTCATGCTGATTGAGCACGCCTTTGGGGCGTCCGGTGGAACCAGAGGTATAAATGACGTAGGCGAGATGTCCAGGCTGTACCGGGCTACTGGGGTTGGTGGTAGGTTGTGTGGCAACGGCTGGCCAGTCGCGATCCAGGCAGATGACCTGCACATCAGCGAAGGGATCTTCCCCCGCCCCCCAGCGGGGGGGGGCTGGGAGGAGGGTGGAGGAGCGCGGAGCAGGCTCGTCCTCGCCCCAGCGGAGGGGTAGCCTGCTTCGTAGATACTCCTGGGTGAGTAGCACGGGTACGGCGGCGTCCTGGAGCATGAAGGCGAGACGCTCAGCGGGATAGCTCGGGTCGAGCGGGACATACGCCCCACCTGCCTTGAGGATGCCCAACAGCCCCACCACCATCTCCAGCGAGCGTTCGACACAGAGGCCGACAAGCACGTCGGGGCCGACACCAAGACGTTGAAGGTAGTGCGCTAACTGGTTAGCCCGTGCATTCAGTTCGGCATAGCTCAGGTGCCGATCCGCAAAGACTACAGCAGGAGCATCAGGGGTCTGGGCAGCCTGGAGTGCGAAACGCTGGTGAACGAGCTCGTTGTCTGGGTAGGCCGTGCTGGTTCTATTCCAGTCAAACAGCAACTGACGGCGCTCCGCTTCTGTTAAGAGGGGTAGGCTACCAATTGGCCGCTCGACGACAGTTAGATCGGCACTAGCTACTGCTTCAAGGAGTAGGAGCAGGCGTTCCGCGATTGATGCGAGCATTGATGGGGAAACAACATCCGCATTGGCGTGGAGATACCCAGTTAGTTGGATCCCATCGTCGGCGAGGTCAAGGGTGATATCGGTCTGCCCCGCCCCCAGAGCCAAGGGGATGCGCCTGATCGCTAGTCCGGAATGGTTGGTGTCACCATCAATGAGCGTGAAAGGTTGTGCGTACTGCTCTTGGCGTAGGGTGAAGCTACTCTGGTAGATGGGCGTATGGCTCGGGTCTCGTGTTGGATTGAGCCGTTCAACCATACGTACAAAGGGGTAGTCTTGATGGTCGAGTGCACCGAGGAGCGCCGTTCCTACCCGATCGAGAAGCTGCCGAAGAGTCAGGTTGGGTGTGATCTGCGTGCGTAGTGCAACTGGCGCTACGAAGTAGCCGATGATCTGATCAAACTCGGCGCGAGTACGCCCAGCCATGGGCAACCCAACGAGTAGATCCTCCTGACCAGTGTGGCGGTGTAGGACGATCTGGTATGCCGCCAGGAGGAGGGTGTAGAGGGTGGACTGGGTGTGGCGGGCGAGCGCCTTCAGGCGCTGGCTGCTTGCAGGAGATAGTTCTAGCCCTTGGCTCACACCACGGAATGAGAAGGGTGATGGACGTGCCCCGATAGTAGGGAGTTGAAGTATCGGCAGTTCACCGCGCAACTGCTCTTGCCAGTAGCACCAGAGACGCTCCTCTTCTGTCTCTAACAGCTGCTGCTGCCAACGTAGATAGTCGGCGTAGGTGTGTTGGAGCAGCGGTAGCTCTATGGGCAGCTTGGCTTGGAGCGAGCGGTAGCAGGTGAAGAGTTCGTGTTGTAGCTGGGTGATGGACCAGCCGTCAATGATGATATGGTGGAGGGTAAGTAAGAGCGTATGGTACCGATCGGTGTGGTGAAAGAGGGTTGTGCGCAGGAGGGGCCCCTGCTCGAGATCGAATGGACGGCGATGGTACGCCTGGAGTTGCGTCTGGAGCTCTACGCTACCCCAACCCAAAGCCTCCACCTGCTCGATCGTCACCCGCTGATAGCCCTGTACCTGCTGCTGCAGGTCGTTTCCCTGGTGGCAGAAGTGGGTACGAAGCGCTTGGTGACGACCTACCAGGAGCTGGAGCACATCCTGGAGAAGTTGGATGTCGAGGCAGCCATGAAGCTGGAAGGCCAGTGAGAGGTGGTAGGCGCTGCTGTGGGGTGCAAGCTGCTGGATCGCCCAGAGGCCCTTCTGGCCGTGGGAGAGGGGGAGGGATTTTGATTGACATAGTAGATCAAGTAGCGCATCTTTATGCGCTCTGAGGGTTTGCAGGAGCTCTGGGGTGATCTGCTGCTGTGGACCAGCGTAGCGTAGTTTCCCATGTTCGGGCCAAAGGTGAATACCTTTGAGGATCATCTGCTGTTGTAGTAGTTCGTAGTCGTTCACAGCTCTCCCTCCAGACGAGAATAGGCGGTATCCCCTGGTAGGTGTGGTTCATGCTTGGCCTCACTTACCGCGATGGGAGTGGGGGTAGTGCGAGAGACCTCACCTTCCAAGAGCCTACCGCTCAGAGGGGAGGTATTCGATTCAAACTCTTTCGTCAGGGATGCCGCCAGGGTGAGAAGCGTCCCACCGTCTAGAAAGCGTGACGGCGGAACCTGGAGTGCAAGGCGCTGTATCACCGCTTTACGTAGCTCGATTGCCATCAGTGAATCCAGTCCCATAGCAATGAGTGGCTGTTCCGGGCTGACCTGTAGGGGATCGGTGATACCGAGAATCTGCGCGACCATGACCTGTAGCTCAACCACTAGGCCCTGCCCATGCTGAGGAGGTGTGCGCTTGGCAAGCTCCGCGATTGACGTATGCACACCCTTTATCGCGAACGCTGTGGGGGCCAATCGATCGAAGAAGGGTTCACTACCTGCCACTCCTGACCAGTCTGCTGCCACGACCCCAACCTGCCCGCCCATCGGGAGTAGTTGCGCGAGGGCGTGCAGGGCCCGCTGAGCCGACATGGCCTGGAAGCGTGCGCGAGAGGTCGTTGTGGTGCGTGCGAACATCCCCTGCCCTGCCCACGGACCCCAGTTGATACTCACACCCGGTAGCCCAAGTTGCTGGCGGTAGCAGGCTAGCCCATCGAGGAAAGCGTTTGCCGCAGCATAGTTTCCCTGACCTGCATTCCCCAACAGTGCTGTGACTGATGAGAAGAAGACCATCAATTCCAGCGACAGATCCTGTGTTAATTCGTGCAGCAGCCAGGCACCTGCGACCTTTGGGGCGAGTACCGGTGCGAAGCGTTCCCAGCTCTGGTTGAGTAGGATGCCATCATCGAGGACTCCAGCACAGTGGAACACTCCTCGCAGTGGGTTTGTGCTATACCTGAGTTCTTCTAGCAAGCTACGCAGTGCCGACTCGTCAGTCACATCCAGAACCTCGACCTGCACTGCCACCCCATACGCGTTCAACTGCGCGATAGTGTTGCGCTGGTCTACTTCCGTCACGCCACGCCGCCCGGTGAGTAGCAGCCGTTTCGCACCCTGTCTTGCGAGCCACGTTGCCACCTGTAGCCCCAGTGCCCCTAAGCCTCCGGTTATGAGGTAGGTGGCTGCGGGGTCGATGTGGGCATGCCGCAGTGTCGTTGGGGCAGTGCGTACCAGGCGGGCCACGTAGCGCATGCCGCCTCGGTAGGCTACCTGCTGCTCACCGTTTGCTCGCTCGCTGCTCAGTTCGCAGAGTAGCTGTCGCGCCTGTTCTACGCTATCTGCCATAGGATCAAGATCGATCAGCCCACCCCAGAGCTCGCCATGCTCTAGAGCAACAACCTTCCCCAGGCCCCAGAGCGGGCTCTGGATCGGGTAGCGTAGATCGTACCCTGTGACCGCTTGTGCCCCCTGAGTAGCAA
>CAIWUD010000385.1 GCA_903915775.1 uncultured Chloroflexota bacterium
AAGCTCCTCAGCCGGGCCTAGCAGACGCTCGGCGAATGCCCGCGCCAGCCCCAAGCCAGTCAGGATCGTGCCCAGGATGAGGAAGAGCAGCTCGATCCAGCTCCGCTCCACTGCAGCTTGGTAGATGAGTGCGTGACTCATCGCCCCATTGAGCGGCGGCAGGCCAAGGAGTACTGCCCCACTCACCAGTAACCCCATCCCCGCGATGGGCCAGCGGCGCAAGAGGTCGCGGCGTACCCGGCCCCCCCCACGGCCATCAGGCTGCTCGATCAGCCCGAGGCTGATGAAGAGGAGCATGATCGCCAGGGTCTGGTTGAGTGCGCCAAAAATGGCGCCTGCTAGCCCCACCGGTGAGACTGAGGCTAGGCCATAGAAGAGCATCCCGCAGTGGTAGAGCACGAGGTAGGCCAGGGTGCGCCGCAGATTCGTCGGCGCCACCGCCAGGATACCGGCGAACGCCGTACTCACCACCGCACCCAGACGCATCACATCGAGCGCCTGACCACTCTCAAAGAGGAGGGCTGGATAGCTCTGGAAGACCAGGATCAGGACGAGGAGACTGGTGGTGTTGAGGAGGGTAATGATCAGCGCTGTCACAATCGGTGCGGCGTGATCCACCAGATCGGTGAGCCAGGTGTGGAAGGGGATGAGCGCCATCCGCAGCGCAAAACCTGCCGCCAGCAGGGCGAGGATGAAGCGTGCCGGTGAGATGCGCTCCGAGAGCTCACCGGGGCGGAAGATATCGTTCAGTACGAAGGCGATATACATCAGCACCGCAGCGACCACCATCAAGACGAGGTACTTGAGCGCCGTTGCAATAGCCCGTCTGCCCACCAACACCCCTGAAGCTACCGGGAGATCGACGATCGCCAGCACCGCAGTCAGCCCCGTCAGTGCGAGCAGCAGAGTCACGATGAAGGCGTCTTGCAGCAGCAACACCCCACAGACCAGGGCCAAGGTCAGGAGCGCGATCGTGATGAAGTTCTCGCCATGGGGGAGGTGCCAGGCTGCCACAAATGCGAAGCCGCCCATGGCGAGAAAGATGAGCAAGAAGAGGCGATTCAGCGCGCTGAGGGTCAGGGTGACCCCAAGAAAGCGGGTTGGATCGTCAAGCGGGATCTGGGTTGCAATCAACATCTGGGCGAGTACCGTACCCAGGGCGACAAAGATCGTCAGATCAGGGCGCCGCCGGAGGACGAAGGTACTCGCAGCCATGGTGATAGGAAAGAGTATCAGGAGGAGGTAGAGCATGCGTGCGTCTGTCGTCCGATCCCCCACATGTGCGCGTCGCGCCAAGCCGCAGCAGACCCAGGGAGGAGCCTATGCCCGCTATTATACCATTTGCAGTAAGGTTCACACTTCCCTCTGGCGCTGAAACAACGGCAGGGCAACCACGGGGGTTGCCCGTACGGGGGAGTGCCACAAGGGCGAGACGCCCCCGCTCCAGGAGAAGTGTGAACAGTTACCTGGCGCTACCAGGGCTAGGTTGGCTTTTTTGTGGAAGGCTGCGCCCCCCCACCTTCCGTCGAACGGTCACGCTGGTGTGAACTAGGGCGCACACGACTGACGTGCGTAGTTCCGTAGCAACATCCCACTGGCTGGACGCATGCCCAGGCGCTCGTAGAAGGGCTGGAGCTCCGGGTCGCAGAGTAGGTCGACCATGTAGAGGTTGGCGAGTCGGGCGAGCATGCGGCGCACCAGTTCGCTGCCGATGCCCCGGCCCTGGTAAGGCGGTAGCACTTCAAGGAGCGCGATGTAGGCGCTACAGACGCCATCACTGATCGCGGTGATGAAGCCCACCACCATACCATCCGGTCCCAACGCCAGTTCCACTGCATGACTCCCCACCAGGATGCGCAGATGGTCGACTGGCGCAGGTGGGTGCGGCCAACCGACAAAGAAGCCCTGCAGGTTGGCAGGGGTAACGCCATCGAGCGTACTGGTGTAGGTGACCAGGTTCTGCACACCTACCCCGCACGCGCCGCAAGGGTGCGCTCAATCTGATCGATGTGAGCCATCCCATGGCCGGCATAGGTCTGGAGGATGCGCTCCAGGCTCATGTCACCGTACTCAGGATGGCGGCCACTACGCTCCCACGCATCGGCGGGTAGCGCATGCCAGAAGCGTGTCCAGCGCTTGTGCAGCCCACGTAGCAGCGTAAGCGAATCGGCAACCTCCCCATCTGAGGCATCGGGTAGCTCCGCCCAGGCATTCTGACTGTAGGGCTTGAGTGTAGGATGCTCTTCGGTCAGGATGAGTCGGCAGCGGATGTAGGCATTGGCGTGGGAGTCGGCCAGGTGGTGAATGTTCTGCGCCACGCTCCACTCGTCCTTGAGGAAGGGTGTGGTCAACTCCTCCGGGCTCAACTGGGCGACGAGCGCCTCCAGTTGATCGGGGAGAGCGGCAATGGCGGCAATCAGTGAAGCACGGTCGATCTCTGCCATGAGGGCTCCTTGTCGCAATAGAGAGCAGATGGAACGGGTGCCGTGTAGCGTCTTACACGCACGGCGCGCTTCTTGACCTTCTGGAGTGAAGGGCTTCAGGCTAAGGCATGGTTCACGTTCGGCTGCGCCGGCTTGACACTCTGGCGGCACCAGGGCTGGGTTGGTTGTTTTTGTGGAGGGCTTCGCCCTCCACACCTTCCGGAAGAGTGTCAAGCTGGTTTGAACCATGCCTAACAGAACGAGTTACCGCATAAGCATACCATAACCTCCACCATACCGCTGCTGCGGCTCTGCTCACGTAGTTGTGACGAAAAGAGGGTTTTATAGAACAAATAATCCTAAGTGTCAGGCAAGTAGGCTATGATACAATTGCGCATGGGCTTTTGTTGCTGTTCGCTGGTTGAGTTTTGACACGCTAGCGGTACGAAAAACGTCCGTACGGTACACATTGGCGAAGGTATTGGCACCTTGCAGCCCCCGTGCTGCCTAGGCCCTATCGGCCCACGAACTGCGCCTTGCACTACCGCAAAAAGCTGCTTATGGAGTCTGGCACGACCCTCCAACCCATCCCGCTGCAGCCCTTTCTCCTCACCCTGAGCGCCGAGGGCTTCCGGCTCACCGTGCGCGACTATGAGCGCATCGCCCTGCTGCTGAGCACCAGTGGCCCCTGGAGCATCCTCCGCCTCCGTGACGCGCTCCGTGCGCTCCTGGCCCGCGACGAGGAGCAGGGCGAGCGTTTTGATGCCTGTTTCGCTACCTGTTTCGACCTCGACCTCGAGCTGGATCCGGCGCTCGCCGAGATCGATGTGCGCCAAGCCTTAGCACTCCTCGAAAAGGTGCCACCCGTCAACGTCGATCCCCCGCCCCCGCCCCCATCCCCGCCTCCGCCTCCGCTCCCGCCGCGGCGTAACCGCAGAAGCTGGTGGCTCCCGCTCGCCCTGGTGCTGCCCGTCGCGCTGCTAATCGGAGTGGCACGTATCCTGGTTCCACCAGATCCTCCCCCCCCGGTCGCACCGACGGCGGTGTCGCCACCCCTACCCACCAGCAGCCCTGTCGACATGGGCCTCGGCTATCGCAACTATCGCAACGCCCCCGTTGCTGTGGAGATGACGACCTTTGAGCGCCCGCGCTCGGGTGCATGGGTTCTGCCCTTCGGCCTCGGGCTGCTGCTACTCAGCGCTTCCGCCTTCTATGGCCTGGTGCTCTACCCCCGCCGCCATCCGCCCGACGAGGAGCCAGCCAGCTTCGACCCCGACCCACAGCTACCACGCCACTTCTCCCTCGGCGCCGTTGGTGGTACGCCCGCACCCCTGCTCGGCGACGCCGACCTCGACGAGCTTGCCGATACCCTGGGCTACTTCGCCAGCTCCGAGTCTGGCCCGACGCTGAATGTTCCAGCCTCGGTCGAAGATACCCTGCGTCGCGGTGGTGTCCCTACGCTCAGGTTCTTTCGCCAGCGCCGCCTGCGCTCCGTCTTGATCCTGGAGGATCGGCGCTCCGAGGCTCGCCGCTGGAACACGCTGCCCGGCGAGCTCGCCGCCGGTCTGAGCCAGCGCGGCGTCCCGGTGATCCATGGCAGCTTCGTCGGTACGCCGGATCGCTACACGACCCCCGATGGCGCCATCCACCTGCTCGAAGATCTGGAAGATCAGCGCAATGCCTTTGTCCTGCTGATCTTCAGCGATGGTGAGCAGCTGCGACGCTCCTACGACCCGTTTGCGCTCGAGGCGCTGACATTCTGGCCCCAGGTAGCCTGGTTTGACCTGCGCGAGCCACGTTTCTGGGATGCGAGTGTGGCGCTCCTGTCCCGTTATGGGCTGCCACTCTACCCGGCGACCCCCACCGCGCTGCTCCAGGCTCTGCGCCGCTTCCTCTCCGAGCAGCGTGTCGAGCCGGCACCGCCCGCGAATGGCGTAGCGGCGCTCGACCTGGCTGAACCTGCCGGACCTGGAATGGAGCAGTATCTCGAACAGCTCCTGGGCGATGCACTGCCCTGGGCCCAGAGCTGCGCCCTGCTCCAGCCCATCAGCCCTGGCCTTGCCGACAGGCTACGCCGCCACTTTCACCCGCGCCTTCCACCCCAGCGCATCGAGCGCCTCTACCGCCTGCCCGATACGCGCGTCGACCGGGCTGGCCTCTGGTTTGCCCCCCAGGTTCTGGCCTACCTCCGCCGCTCCTGCCTGGAGCGCCGCAGCGACGCCGAGCGCAACGAGCTGCTCGACTACATCCTCGCGCAGATCGCTATCGCCGAGCCGAACACGCCGACCAGCTTGGCCCACCTCTCCTGGGAGGCGGCGCTTGAGCGGGTGCGCCTCGAACGCGACCCAGATAGTGAACTCGCACGCCTGGCCCAGCTTGCCCAGGAGGGCTCACCGCTGCGCGCTACTATTCGTGCGAGCCTTGAGGGGTTCGGCTTTCCCGATCAGCCCGATCGCGTGCCGCTCATGCTGAAGCCGCGTAAGCCCCAGGCCCTGCTCCGGCTGAGCCGGATCGCCGGTGGCTTCGCCCCACCGCCCAGCCGGAGCCACCTTGCTGCGATCGGCAGCCTGCTGGCGGCTGGCGTGGCACTCCTGGGTCTCAGCGCGCTACTCTGGCTGCGCGCCGCACCCGAGGGGCCCCAGCTCATCGTCACCTTCCCCGACCGGAGCCTGCACTACATCGGCGTTGGGCAGCCCGGCGCACCACTCGCCGGTGTCGGCCTCACCTATGCCGATGCAGCGCCAGCAGGCGCCCTGAGCAGCATGCAGCCCCTCGCCACCCGCTCGGGCAGCGCTCCCGCCCTCGCCCCGCTCGCTACGACGAGGCGACCGTTCGCTCCGCAGACAGACCCATCGCGTACCGTCGCGGGCGGCCTGCCACCCACCGCTAGCCAGCTCCTGCTCGTTGGCGGCGGCGCGTGGATGGCCTACGATTTCGCACCGCCCAACCCGGAGGTCGGGGTGCAGATCACGGTAGCTCCTCCCCTCCAGGGGACATGGCTGACGAAACCCTGCATCGAGCCACTCAGCGCCACACTGAGCGTGCAGCGCTGCTCCGAGTCGACGACAGGCCAATCGCTTGAGCAGGCATCCTGGCGCGAGCTGGTGGGCAGCGCCGTTGCCCACGACCGCGTGCTCAGCGTTGGCCTCGAGATCGCCGGCGGCGACGGTGAGGCGCTGCGCGCGTGGCGCGACATGCTGCTGTACAGTGCCTCGGTCGACCTGATCTACCGTATTACACCTTCAACGGACGATAGCGATTGGCTCACTCCCGCCCTGGAGCAGATCAGAGAGGATCTCGGGCTCCTGGTTGCCCATACCCAGGTCGCCTGGTGGAGCGGTGCAGAGCTGGATGACCCACGGGCCGTAGAGTACGCCCTGCGCGACTTCGATCGCCGCCTGCACCTGAGCCCCAGCGTGGAGGAGCGGGAGTGGCTCACTGCCCTGAGCCAACTCTTCGCCACCGAGCAGCCCGGCCCCCTCCGCGAGGCCGCCATTCTCGCCACCCTGGGCCAGACACCGGGCGGGCCGTCCGGGCGTGAGTTGGTCTGGATCGTGCCCGAAGCCCCAGCTGAAGTGCCGCCCTGGGTGCCCGCCCTGGTCGCCGTGCCCGCTGGCCCCTTCCTGATGGGCAGCAGCGACGCCGATCAACTAGCCAATGACAACGAGAAGCCTCAGCACACGCTCACCCTGCCCGACTACTGGATCGGCCAGACCGAGGTGAGCAACGCCCAGTTCCGCCCCTTCGTCGAGGGCGACGGCTATACCAACCGCGACTACTGGACCACGGATGGCTGGGCCTGGAAGGAGAAGCTACGCCGCACGCAGCCGTACTACTGGGATGACGCGCAGTGGAACGGCGATGAGCAGCCGGTGGTGGGGGTGAGCTGGTACGAGGCGGTGGCCTACGTGCGCTGGCTGAGCGCACAGACTGTCCACCCGTTCCGCCTGCCGACCGAAGCCGAGTGGGAGAAGGCCGCCCGTGGCAGCGACGGACGGATCTGGCCCTGGGGGAACAGGTGGGCCGCGGGGCGGGCGAACACGGCGGAGGCGGGGCTGAACCAGACCACCGCAGTGGGCCAGTACCCCGAGGGGGCGAGCCCGTACGGAGCCCTGGACATGGCGGGGAACGTCTACGAGTGGTGCGCGACGGCGTGGCAGAAGCCCTACCCCTACACCGTTGAGGAGGAGTGGACGACGGCCTACCTGGAGCGGGACGAGTTCCGGGTGCTACGCGGTGGGTCGTGGTATAACGAACAAACGTACGCCCGGGGGGCGACCCGCAACCTCATCAACTTCGCGCGCTTCGCCATCGACGACGACGACGTTGGGTTGCGGGTCGCCAGTCCTTCTCCCTACCCCTGATCCTGAATCCTGTTTGCTGTTTGCTGACTGCCGTGCATAGGGTATGGTAGAGCTACTGGGTAGAGGGAGTGTGGGGGATGGGGTGTGGGGAAGGGTAGACCCTTCCCCACCCGCGCGCAGCGCGGAATCGCGCCTCATGTTGCAACAATGCCAAAAAGCTTCAACAACCTATTTCCGCAGATCGCCAGTTTCGCCAATCTATACGCTGCCTGGGAGGCAGCGCGGCGCGGCAAGCGCCGCCGTCCCAGCGTGGCCATCTTCGAGCGCGATCTGGAGCACAACCTGCTTCAGCTCGAGCGCCGGCTCCTGGATGGCAGCTACCGGCCGGGCCGCTACCGCTCGTTCTACATCCACGAGCCGAAGCGACGCAAGATCAGCGCTGCGCCCTTCCGCGACCGGGTCGTCCATCACGCTCTGGTGCGGGTGATCGAGCCGATCTTCGAGGTTCGCTTCTCCAGCGCCTCCTACGCCTGCCGAGTGGGCAAGGGGACCCACCGCGCCGCCGACCACGCCCAGACCCTGCTGCGCCGCTACCGCTACCTGCTCAAGGCCGATGTGGCCCAATTTTTCCCCTCGATTGATCATGGTGTGCTTGACGACATGTTGGCCCGCCACATTGCTTGCCACCGTACCCTCGACCTGTGTCGGCGCATCATGGCCAGTGGCGACGGCATCCTCGCCAGCGAGTATAGGCTCCAACTCTTCCCTGGCGACGACCTCTTCGCCGCGCTGCGTCCACGGGGCCTACCGATTGGCAACCTGACCAGCCAGTTCTGGGCAAACGTATATCTGAACAGCGTCGATACGCTGCTCCAGCGCGAGTTGCGCATGCCCCATGTACGTTACTGCGACGATCTGCTCATCTTTGCCGACGACAAGGCCAGGCTCTGGGAGGCACGAACAGCGCTCACAGAGCGTATGGCTAAACTGCGGCTAACCCTCCACCCGGTCAAAACTCGGCTCTACCGCTTCGACGAGGGTGTCGAGTTTGTAGGCTACCGGCTCTTCCGTCAGCAGCGCCGCCTCCGACGCACCAACGTGCGCCAGTTCGTGACCCGACTGCGCCACCAGCAGCAGGCCTACCGGGCTGGTACACTCTCAGCTGAGCGTGTACAGGCATCGCTGCGCAGCTGGATCGCGCACGCCAGCCACGCTAACACCTACCGACTGCGCTCGCGCTTGCTGCGCGCGCACCCATTTACGCCACCGGAGCGCCCGCGATGAGCAGAGAGTCACCAATCTTCACCCAGACCTACGATCTGCTGCGCTGGCTGCTACCACTCGCAGGGCAGTTGCCACGCGAGCATCGCAGCGGACTTGCCCGCCGCCTACCGGATGTAGCCTTTGAGCTACAGCGACGGCTGATCGAGGCCGCTAAGGCAGAGGATGGTACCGCTGATCTGCACGCAGCCGACGCCGCCCTGGCCGAGCTGCGCACCTTGCTGCGGCTCACCCGCGACCTGGGCGCGATCTCATTCGGACAGTACGAGGAAGGAGTCCGGCGCAGCAGTGAGATCGGCCGCCTACTGGGTGGCTGGCTGCGCCGGATGAAAGGGCTGTCTCTGGCCTCCGGGCCTTGAGATAGGGGGGCCGGCCGATCCACCGCACGGTGGCGCGGCGGGCAAC
This sequence comes from uncultured Chloroflexota bacterium, assembly GCA_903915775.1. Lineage (GTDB taxonomy): Bacteria > Chloroflexota > Chloroflexia > Chloroflexales > Chloroflexaceae > Viridilinea. The sequence goes on from CAIWUD010000385.1 coordinate 8,414, forward strand.
GTGCCTGCCGTGAACGCCCGGGGGGCGTACCGCAACAACAACAACGCGCGCAACGACAACAACAACAACGTTGGGTTGCGGGTCGCCAATCATTCTGCGGGTCGCCGGGGCCAGTAGGGGCCGTTGCTCACGGGCGGCGGCGCGGCGCCGGAGGGAGAATGACAGGCCGGTTCCTGGCCAGATCGCAGTCGTGGTCTGGCCGAAGATGAGCCACCCGGCGCCCCGCAAGTAGGCCCGTACAGCGCCGAACGTCGGGCGCGGGGTTAGTAAGCCACAGCGGCCGGGGCGAGCAGCACCGGCGCTGTGGCTGGAGTAGGGGGTCATGCGCTACTTCATCAAGATTACTGCGGTAGGTGACAGCTACGAGGCACTGATCTACCAGGACAACCCGGCGGTGGGCCGCAGCCATCAGGGCCTGGCCCTCGGCCCCC
>CAIWUD010000386.1 GCA_903915775.1 uncultured Chloroflexota bacterium
CAGCCAGACATCGACCCCCTGGGTCATGGCCCGTCCCACGGCCATATCATACTCCTCAAGGAAGACGATACGACCGGCCAGACCGGGCTGGGTGGCCAGCTGGTAGACATCCTGGATGAAGTGTTTCCCTGGATCATCCTTTGGATGGGCCTTACCAGCAAAGATGATCTGGATGGGTCGACCCGGTCGGTTGAGGAGATACTTCAGCCGTTCCACATCCTTAAAAATCAGGGTAGCCCGCTTGTAGGTAGCGAAGCGGCGTGCGAAACCCAGGGTCAAGATATTCTCCTCCAGGACTGGCCAGACCGGGGCCTGGTTCCCCAGGTGGCGGTAGTGAGCAGCGAGGCGGGTACGGGCAAAGCTGATGAGTTGGCTCTTGAGCTTCTGTCGTGTCTGCCAGAAGACCTCGTCGGGAATCTGGTAGATCTTCTTCCAGACCTGGGGATCTTCGAGCTTTTCCTCCCAGGATTTACCCAGGTAGGCGCTGTAGAGTTCACGCAACTCAGGGGCCAACCAGGTGGCGGTATGAACGCCATTCGTGATCGAGCTGATAGGCACCTCATCCTGCCCCTTGCCCGGGTAGAGCCACTGCCACATGCCGCGTGCCACATGGCCGTGGAGTTTGCTCACCCCATTGTGGTAGGTAGAGCCACGGAGCGCCAGGGCCGTCATGGCGAACGTGGGGCCCCACTGCTGCTCCTGGAGGGCGATCTGCATGAACTCGTCACGGGTGAGGCCAAGTTGTGGCCAGTAGCTCCAGAAGAACTTCTCAATCATCGCGAGGGGGAAAGCGTCGTTGCCTGCCGGTACCGGCGTATGGGTGGTAAAGACGCACCGTGTCTTCACCTGCTGGAGCGCCTCCTCAAAAGGCTTCCCCTGGGTGACAAGCTCGCGGCAGAGTTCGAGAACCAGGAACGCCGAGTGCCCCTCATTCATGTGCCAAACCGTCGGTTGGTAGCCGAGTTGGCGCAGGGCGCGGATACCCCCGACACCGAGCACGAGCTCCTGCGAGATGCGCATCTCCTGGTCGCCACCGTAGAGGCGCGCCGAGAGTTCGCGATCCTGCGGACTGTTGGGATGGATATCGGTGTCCATCAGCAGCAGTTCGACCCGCCCAACCCGAAACTTATAGACTTTGGCGTAGATCGTGCGTCCAGGTAGCTCAACCTCAACCACGACCTCGTGGCCACTGGGATCGAGGGCGGGAATAGCAGGTACATCGGCGAAGTTGATCTTGTTATACTCGGCAAACTGCCAGCCGCTCTGGTCGAGCCGCTGACGGAAGTAGCCCTGGGGGTAGATGAAGCCTACAGCGACAAAGGGAAGCCCCATATCTGAGGCCTCTTTGACATGGTCACCTGAAAGAATTCCTAGCCCACCCGAGTAGATTGGAAGCGATTCGTGCAGGCCAAACTCGGCACTGAAGTAGGCAATCTGCACATCTTTCGCGTCGCTGTAGTTGGTGTTGAACCAGGTCTTCTTTGCCCCCATGTAGCTATCAAACGCCCGCATCACCGCATCGTAGTGCTTCAGGTAGAGGGGATCGTTCGCAGCAGCCTCCAGCTTGCGCTGGCGTGCGTCACGAAGAAAGTCCACCGGGTTGTGGTAGTCCAGCTCCCAGAGATCAGGATCGATCTGTCGGAAGAGATCCTGAGCCTCCGGATGCCATGTCCACCAGAGGTTGTACGCCAACTCGCGAAGACGAGCAATACGCTCGGGGATGGGGGTAAATAAGATCTCATGCTCCAGCCGAACCATGTGTGCTCCTCATAGGTGAAGAATGTGACACTCCGCGGCGGCTCAAGCCGTGCGGCTTCTTGGGCCAACCTGCCTGTTGGTGAGCTTGATGCCCACCGGACCTGTCTGGCCTGGTTCAGGATGTTTCGCGGGTATCGGTTGTTCAGCGGCGGGTCTGCTTCTTACTGGCTCCACCCGCGCCGTGCATTGTAGCCGTTCCCTGACTATCTGTCTACCCAAACTCCTGCGGAAGGGCTAGGTTCGGGTATGTTGTGGAGGGTGTTGCCCTCCATACCTCCATACCTTGGTGCCATCATTGCCCTTGCGCTGGGTCATGGCCCTATGGTACGCTACTTGCGCAGCGACCGGTAGTATCCGGTCACCGGGCAACTGCTCCTCGGTCGACTCCCACCACCCTATGCAGGTGTGACGATGCCGACGATCAGGCGCCCGCTGTCCCGGATCGATCCGGGGGCGTAGGCTGAAAAGCCGCGCTCGTGTACCTTTGTACGCCGCATAGCCGATAGCCGGTTCGCACCCCTGGTGCCAGGCCGGATCACCGTACGTACCCGCGCGTTTTCGCGCCCACCCTCAACCCTACCCCTCGTATCTCAATACCCCTGGGCTTCGGCCCCGTCGCCCGCTGCACGTTGCAGCGGGCGTTTTGGCGTCCTCACAAACCGCATGCTTTAAAGCAGAGGAGAAGATCATGGCAACCAAACTGATCGAACTGAACGACGGGATCCTGGTCGAGGTAGAGGTAAGCCCGGATCAGGCTCGCCCAATTGCGGGCGGTGCCGCGGAGAAGATTCTGGGTGCTACGCTCGAGCGTGTCACTCCGATGATTGTCCAGGTAGCCAGGCCCGTCGTTGCTGCATGGCAACAGCTCAACCAGGAGATGGACGTTGAGAGCGCTGAGATTGAGTTGGCACTCAACTTCGAAAGTGAGGGCAACCTCTACCTGGCAAAGGCGAGTGCCGGTGCGAACATCACGATCGCCTTCACCCTGAAACCGCGTCGAGGTGGACGATGAGCAGTTCACCATATGATGCCGTTGTGCTGATCAGTAGCCGTAGCTCTAACCGCTTTGGTAGCGGTTTTATCGTTGCCCACGATGACCAGGGTAGTTATATCCTGACTTGTGCCCACGTCATTACTATGGTTGGTGGTGCATCCCAAGCCATCATTGATAACCAGTTCGATCGTCAGGCCATGCTCACTGCCTGTGGGTTGAGTATGGGTATTGACCTGGCAGTTCTCTATGTCCAAGGTCTCACTAATAGGCCCGCACTCCAGTTAACAGTCGATGCGGAAGCGTGTCGAGAGGTTGCCATTAGTGGCTTTAAGCTGCATACGCAGCAGAGTCAGATCCTGCGTACGATTCGTGCACTGCTCGGCGACCAGGTCTACCTGCAGTCGCGTGGGGCAACGGTGCGCACACCGGCATGGGATCTGCTGATCACCGAAGATGATCTGCTTGCCGATGGCTATAGCGGCTCCCCCGTCGTTGATCTCCACTCCGGACTTGTCCTTGCCATTACCAGCCATCTTGAGCAGGAGGGGCGACGGGGTCAGGCCATTAGTGCTCAAGCGGTGAGGAGCGTATGGCCGAGCCTGCCACTCCATATGGTGGTACACCGAGACGTTGATACTCTCCATACCGATGATGGTGCTCATCAGACTCAGTCGCGTTGGTTAGCGACCTGGCTGGAGGTGTGGGGGGCGCGTAGTCCTCCACACCTCCTCTGGACAGTGGTTACTGTCTAAGCCTATTCCAATCCTTGTCGTGTATAGTGTCCTCGTCGTCGTAGATACGAGCTACGGGACGGCCTTGTACAATAGCGCAAGGAGTAGCAAGAAAGGGCAAATAATGAAGAGTGCAACTGCTCCGAGCCAGCCCCGTCGTTGGACCTTGGGTCGTCTTGGTCGTTGGGGCGGGGGTCTCCTTCTGGTTCTGCTGTTCGCCATCCAGCTTATACCGTATGGGCGTGACCATACGAACCCGCCGGTGCTTGCCGAGCCAGCCTGGGATCGGCCGGAGACACGCGCGCTCTTCGTGCGTGCCTGTGCCGATTGCCATAGCAACCAGACGGTCTGGCCCTGGTATAGCAATATTGCTCCAGCCTCCTGGTTGATCGCCCGTGATGTTGCCGAGGGGCGTGAGCAGCTGAATATCTCGGCTTGGGGCAGTCAGCGTAACGAGGGTGATGATGCTGCCGAGCAGGTTCAGGATGGTGAAATGCCACCCTGGTTCTACCTACCACTGCACGCCGAAGCCCAACTCACCCCAACCGAGGAGGAACAGCTCATTGCTGGCCTGATCGCGACGTTTGGGGGGGGATCCGGTGAGGGTGACCGGCGAGGTGACGATGATGGTGATTGAGCGCTTGGGCACTACCCCCCTCAGGGGGCCCAGGCCAGCGCTCGTCCGGTGACAGGGAGTCTCCGCGCTGGCGCCTGAGCCGTTGTCTGCCAAACCAGCTGTTCGGTACCATCCACCCCTACCGTCGCGATCACTACGCCACTCCCATCAATCGCCCAGAGCGCCTCGACGGGGGTGGCGCCGAGCGGATCACTCAGTGTCGTCAGGCTGCCGTCAGCGGCAAGCGAGACGAGCACCGGACGGAAGGGGTAGTCCCAGCTAAACCCTTGTGCAGGCGCAAGCTCAACCAGGGCGTAGATGCGGCCGTCAGTTGCCTGGTACGGGGCGAGAACGAGCGGGATCTGCTCACTGGAGCCCTGCGCGATCAGTTCGCGCTCGGTACCGCTGGTAGCGTCGCTGCGGTAGAGACCGTAGCGGAGATCGGGGCCTGGCCCGCCCCCTGCAGCGTAGAGCGCACTGCTGTCCGCGCTCCAGACCGGTCGTTCACAGCAGGTTGGCCCACGGACAGGCTGCTCATTCGCACGCAGCAGAACTAGCTCGCCTCCGGGGATCCCCGAGATCTGTTGATCGTAGGCAAACAGGGCGAGGGTGGCGCCGTCGGGCGACCAGCCGATGGGGACGTAGCCCCAGGCTGCTTGGGTAGCGCTGCTACTGTCGGCCAGATCGTCAGCCTGGACCAGCGTCGGTTCGCCGCCATCGGCCGCGATGGACCAGATTCCTTTCGGTGACTCTGACGGACCGGCGATCAGGCCTGGCTCGACATTATCAAAGTGGAAGACGACCTGTCCACCGTCTGGAGCAGCTGCCAGATCGCTGATCTGCCCGCGCAGGAGCTCTCGCCGCTCCCCGCCAGCGAGGAGGACGAGGGTACGCTCTCGCCCGGCAGGATCGCCGATCAGGTAGAAGATTCTATCTGCTGCTGTGGCCACCGCCAGTTCGAGGACCGGCTCTGCTTCGGCGCTGATTCTGGTCACCTGCGCTGCATCGGGTTCTACCCGTACGACCTGTGCCGTCACTGTATCAATCATGTAGAGTGGCGCTGGCAG
>CAIWUD010000387.1 GCA_903915775.1 uncultured Chloroflexota bacterium
CCCAACCCAGATCGGGGATCGTATCGGTCCACAGGTCGGCGCGCTCGGATCGGGGCGCGACACCTTCGTCGCTACCCAGCAGACCATCCAGATCTACTATGGTGCGCAACCACCTCCGACCGCAGGGACGCTGCTGAGCGACTACCTCAGCCACTTCGCCGCTGAGTGTAGCCACCTACGCCTCCAACGTATCAGCGGCAAGCGCCAGAAGGGAGGAGAGCAAGCGGCAGTGCCCGAGTTGCGCTTGCAAGCGGTCTACACCAGTCTTACCACCGATGGGCCGCCCGTGGTGAGGTGCTCGACTCGGACGACGGTCGAACGAGCAGAGCGTTTCTTGCAACGTCTGGAGCGAGTTGGACGGTCACCCGATGACGTGCAGCCCGAGCGCGTGATCACGGTCGCGTGGAACATGCCCGCCGAGCAGGGGGAAACTGGCCGGCCTGGTGGACGTCCGGTGCGCACGCTGCTGGGAGCGAGCGAGCTTGCCAGCCTGGGCCTCGCTGCTACGCACGAGCTCACCCTTGAACTCCAGCGCCCTGAACTGGCGGTCGAAGCAATCGCCCGCAACCGTCGCCTCGTCCTGCTCGGTGAACCTGGCTCCGGCAAGAGTACCGTCCTGCGCTACCTTGGCTACCTGCTGGCACGCCGCGCATGCGGTGCCGAGCGGCTACCCCTGGTTGGCTGGGCCGCCGACGATACCCCCATCCCCGTGATGATCCCCCTAACCCAGGTCGCCGAGCAGCTTGCCAACTCCCCCAACTCCGACCAAGCCCTCTGGCAGACCCTCGGTACAATCCTCGACGGGCCTCAGGGGCTCAGTGCCGGATTGCGCGACTCGCTGCGCGATGCCCTGCGCCGCGGTGGTGTCATGCTCCTCTGTGATGGTCTCGACGAACTCTCCGCTGAAGGTGGCGAGCACAGCCCACGCACCCTCGTCTCCCAGGCACTCCAGCGCCTTGCCAAAGGGACTAAGACCCGCATCGTGGTCACCAGCCGCGTCCTCCCCTACCAGAGCGCGGAGAGTTGGCAGTTGCCAGAGGATGAAGGGTGGCACCTGCGGACCCTTGCCCCACTGGCGCTCGGTCAGGTGCGTGCCTTCGCACACGCATGGTTCCGCGCCCTGGTCGCCACCGACCCAGATCTGACCGTAGAGTCGGCTCACCAGGTCGCCAGCGACATGATCGCGCAGATCGAGGCACGGCGTCTGGCCCTGGAACCCCTGGTGCGTACGCCGCTCCTGCTCACCATGCTCACCCTGCTCCACCGCAACGCCGATAACCAGCTACCTACGAACGAGGTAGACCTCTACGAGCAGTGCGTAGAGTTGCTGTTGGAGCGCTGGGAGCCCGTGCGCCAGCCCGGTTTCAAGCGTCCAGGTCTGATCGAGCGCCTAGGGAACCCCAAGGGTCTCACCCTGGAGGTCCTACGCAAGCCTCTGCACCAACTGGCCTATAAGGCTCACCACGAGGCGCGTGGTGAGGAGGGGCGCGGCGTGATCAGCGACGAAGTTCTGTGCGGTCGCTTGGTTGATTTCTTTGACCGTCTGGAGCTCCCCGACCCGCTCGCTGCCTACAAGACCCTGAAGCGCGTCCTGGCCGAGGATGCTGGGCTGCTCGTGGCCCGTGGCGACGACGCGTTCGCCTTCCCCCACCTCTCGTTCCAGGAGTACCTGGCCGCCTGTTTCCTAGCCGAATTGGCGCAGAAAGACATGATCGAACGAGCCTCCACGGTTTGGCAGGGCGACGACCGCGAGCGCTGGCGCAAGGCGCTCCTCCTGCTCTCCGGACGGCTAGTCGCCCAGGGTAAAGCGATGCAGGGGCTCTTCTGGCTCAAACGACTCTGGGGCAATCCGAAGGGGGGCAAGGCAGCAGGAGCATACGCCCAGGACGTACGCCTCGCCGCCCTAGTCTACCATGGTATGGGCGGGCGCACGGCCTTCGCCGCCAGTGAACTCGACGACCTCGAAGCGGAGATCGAAATCCCCCTGCGCAATGCCTTGACAACCCTCTTCGCCACCCGCCAGGCCGCCGTACCAGCCGCCGATCGCCTAATTGCCGGGCGCGTGCTGGGTGAACTCAGCGACCCGCGTTACCCCGTGAACCACGACGAGTGGCGTGAGAGCCTCGCCCACCTCTCGGCCGTACTGACCGACCAGGGAGCGCACTACTGGCGCTACGTACCGGCGGGAAGCTACCGCATCGGCGGGTGGAAGGAGGGTCAAGCGTCTGTTGAGCACGCGCTACCACCCTTCTGGATCGCTCGCCTGCCACTCACGGTGGCCCAGTTCGCCCGCTTTGTAGCCGAGGGGTATGGTGAGGATCGCTTCTGGACGCCCCACGGCTTAGCGTGGCGGGGTAGGCGCAGCGAGCCTTACCGCTGGGGCGATCCAGGCTTCAGCGAGCCCAACCAGCCCGTGGTGAATATCACCTGGTACGAGGCGACCGCTTGCTGCCACTGGCTAACGAGCGAACTCGAAACGGCACTGCCGGTCGGTCACACCATGCGTCTGCCGACTGAAGCTGAGTGGGAGGCAGCAGCGGCCTTTGGCGGGCCAGGCGAGCGTCGGGACTAC
>CAIWUD010000388.1 GCA_903915775.1 uncultured Chloroflexota bacterium
GCATCACGGTGCCGAGCGGCTACACGGCGGCGGGGGCGACGACGCGCACGGTGAACGTGGGTAGCGGCGGGTCGGCCCAGGCCAACTTCGCGCTGCAGGCGCAGGGGGTGATCCAGGGCGTCGTCTACGACGACCTGAACGGGAACGGGAGCCAGGACGGGGGTGAGCCCGGGGTGGGTGGGGTGAGTGTCAGCCAGGGGAGCGCCAGCGTCACCACCGAGAGCAACGGAAGCTACCGCTTCAGCAACATCACCCCTGGCAGCTACACGCTGAGCATCACGGTGCCGAGCGGCTACGTTGCCGGGGGGGCCACCAGACGCACGGTGAACGTGGGCAGTGGTGGCTCGGCCCAGGCCAAGTTTGCGCTGCAGGCGCAGGGGGTGATCCAGGGCGTCGTCTACGACGACCTGAACGGCAACGGGAGTCAGGATACGGGTGAGCCCGGGGTGGGTGGGGTGAGTGTCAGCCAGGGGAGCGCCAGCGTCACCACCGAGGGCAACGGAAGCTACCGCTTCAGCAACATCACCCCCGGCAGCTACACCCTGAGCATCAGCGTACCGACAAGCTACTTAGCCGGCTCGCTCACTGAGCGCACGATCCAGGTAGGGAGTGGCAGTCGTTCGCAGGCCAACTTCGCGCTGCAGGCGCAGGGGGTGATCCAGGGCGTCGTCTTCGATGACCTCAATGGCAATGGCACCCAGGAGCGTAACGAGCCTGGGATTGGTGGGGTCGCGGTGAATCTCAGTGGTATCGCGACGGTCGAGACGCTCGTGAGTGGTGTGTACCGCTTTAGTGGCATCAATCCGGGTGACTACACCATTACAGTAACACAACCTGATGGCTACAGCCCATCCACAGCACTCACCCAGGTCGTAGGTCTTCCGGCGGGTGGTGCGCGGAGCATCAGCTTTGGCCTGCAGGTGCAGGGGCAGATCCGCGGTCTGGTCTTCAATGATAGCAACGGAAGTGCTGTCCTAGATAGAAGCGAGTTCGGGATCGGCGGCGTTGTCGTTGAACTGCGCAATCGTACCAGTGGCCAGTTACTTGCCACGTCGACGAGCAGTAGTGATGGTAGCTATAGCTTCGAAGCCATTGATCCAGGGGCGTACCGTCTGGGAGTAGTTTTGCCGGCAGGGTATACGAGCATGGCTGCCCTTGATGTGCCAGTTGATCTGAGCGTAGGGGGAAGTGGCGGCGCGAACTTCGGCCTACAGCCAGCAAATGCGATCACGGGTGCCGTGTTCGAGGATCTGAACAACAATTCGCTCCATGATCAGGGTGAGCAGGGGCTTGGCGGGATCACGATCCAGCTGCAAGGCGACAGCTCAAGCCAGAGTGTCACTACGACAGCCGATGGCGAGTATAGCTTCCGCGATCTCACCAGTGGTACCTACACAGTGACGGTAGGTACGCTGGCTGGGACAGGCTATACCCTGAGTAGTGCGGAGACCCAGCGCAGCGTCTATCTGCCTCCAGGAGATAGTGGCAGCAGTGGAGTCGCCCTCTTCACCGTGCTACCCGAGGCGAGTATCACTGGGGTGGCTGAGCCTGGGACGATCCTCACCCTCAATGCCCAGAGTAGTAGTTCACCCTTCGCCATGCGGCAGCAGACTACCCAACAGGTTACGGCCAACAGCCTGGGTATCTTCCAGATCACGGGCGTTACCTCGGGCAACTACACGATCGATCTCACCCCTCCACCTGGCTTTACTGCGGCGCAGTCAACCATCAGCGTGGCATTCAACGGCGAGAGTGCCCGCGCTGACACGCAGTTACTGGCAAATGGCGTGATTCAGGGCCGGGTCTTTGAGGATCTAGATGGAAGTGGTGAAGCCAACTACCAGGAGTCGGGTGCTGGTGGGGTCACGGTCCAGCTACGCAGTGGTAGTACGCTGATCGAGGAGCAGGTTACGACCGCTGACGGCTCCTACCGGTTCAGTGGACTGGCATCAGCCGCCTATACCCTCTCGGTCGTCACGGGGAGCTTTGTCCAGAACGAGGCTGCTACGTTAACGCTGACCGACGCCCAACCCGGTGCAAATCGCGACCTCGGGGTTGGACGTCAGGGAACGATCAGTGGACGTAGCATCCGTAGTAGCGATGGAAGTGCGCAGGTCACTTCCGCCAGCGTGGGTCTGACCAACTTCACCGTGATTTTACGCAGCGCGGGGGCCAGCGAGCGGCGCGTGCTGAGTGATGGTAACGGCTTCTTCCGCTTCGATGCACTACCGGCGGGGAGCTACGAGGTTGCGGTCGAGGCACCGACGGGCTTCTTCGCCCTGAACGGAGTGACGACGCGCTCGGTCAGCCTGGACGCGACTGGCACCGGTTCGGGTATAACCTTCGCCTTCACCACGGATCCCACCCAACTCATCAACCGCATCTACCTCCCACTCTTCGTGAAGAACGATGATGACAATATGCCGCCACCCAGCCCACCCTTCACGGGGGTGGTGGAAGGCAGAGTTCTCCACCAACCCCAGCCTCGCCTTGGCACTGCCAGAGTGTAACAGGCCCAGGGACGAATGGTCTTTCGCCTGTAGCTGTTCATCTCTGGGGTAAGGCATCTGTCGGGGCAACCAGGAGCGGTTGCCCCGACAGTCGTTTCGTTGAGACGGTTCACCGCCCGGGTAGGCCAACGGACGAGCAGCCCTTCGCGAGTGCGACGCCTATACCCCCGGAAGGGGGCCAACTGTCACCTGCGCCCCTACCGCTCCCGTTTCACCACTACGAGGGTCACATCATCGAACGGTGGCTGACCATGCCGATGCTGATCTAGCGCGTTGAGGATGCGCTGCATCACTACTTCAGCCGAATCGTGCTGGTGAGCCACCATAAGTTCGCGCAGCCGCGGTACGCCAAACTCCAGCTGCTGCTCATCGATCGCCTCGGTAACGCCATCGGTATAACAGACCAGGAGGTCACCGGGCGCCAGGTGGGTCTCGGCCTCACCAAGAGTAATCTCCTCAAGGACTCCCAGGGCGATTCCCGGCGTACGGAGCTCGCTCACCCGCCCCTCGGCGGCGTGGAGCTGCAGCGGTGGATTGTGGCCAGCGGACGTATAGCGCAGCTGCCCACTATCCGGATCGAGGATGGCGTAGAAGAGGGTCACGAACATACCCGACTCCGAGTCCCGGCTGATCCAGCGGTTCGCCCGTTCTAAGGCCCGTGACGGTGCTGAGCCATCCAGGGCTGCAGCCCGTACCAGTGAGCGCGCCATGCTCATGAACATCGCCGCAGGCACGCCCTTGTCACTCACATCGGCGATCACCAAACCCAGGTTCGTACCAGAGGCGGGGTAGGCCGTCTGGTGCAGGGGCCAGAAGTCGAAAAAGTCACCACCAACGAGGCGTGCAGAGCGCCAGGCCGCGTCGATCTGCCATCCTGGTAGGCGCGGCAACGTCGCCGGTAGGAGGGCCGTCTGGATCTCACGGGCCACCCGGAGCTCCTGTTCGAGCCGAGCGGCCAGTTCGGCCTCACGGGCGAGTTGCAGGCTCTCGAGGGCGGTAGCCACCTTGCGCGCCAGATCAACACAGAGATTGATCCTTCGCTCACTGAGGGCTGGCTCATCATCGTAGTCGAGGATCAGCGCACCGAGGAGGCCACCTCGCCCGAGCAGCGGTAACAGTACGAGGGCGAGCCCACCGTCAGGTAGTTGTGGCCAGATCTCGGCACGCTCCTGGGCACCGGTAATCGTCAACAGACGCTGCCCATCAGCAACCATCGCCTGGAGCCGGGCCAGGAGGGGCAGATGGGCCAACTCCTCCGGTTGCAGTAGGAAACGTGCCTGGTCGTCCGCGTTGACCCCGGAGGTTGCCCGTAGCGTAAAGTGGGCCTGCTCTGCGTCCCAAAGCAGGAGGTAGCACCGGGGTGGCCCGAGAAGCTGAGGTGGTAGTCGCGCCGCAGTGGCCAGAAGTTGCTCCAGGCTATCAGCTTGCCCGATCTGCTCGGCCGCCTGTAGCAGGGCGTTGAGCATCCCTGCCTCCTCCTGTTGAGCACGGTAGAGGTTCGCACCATCGATCGCGATGGCAATCTGATCGGCCAGGGTGCGCATGACAAAGAGATCATCGGCGTCAAAGTCGGCAGTCAGCTCGCTCTGGAGGTCGAGAATCCCCAACACCTGATGACCTACCACCAGAGGTACTGCCAACTCCGAACGGGTCGCCTGGCTATCCTGAACGTAGCGTGGATCACACTGGACATCATCGACCAGGATTGGCTTCCCCGCCTGGGCAGCCGTACCGACAATGCCCTGACCAAGGCTCAGGTTCAAGCTCCTTATCTGTTCGAGCTGCGTTCCAGTGGCGGTGGAAGCACGGAAGCGAATGCGGCTCCCAGCGGCGTCGAGGGTGAAGATATGTACTGGCTGATAGCCAAAATGCTCATGGATCAGGGTTACTACGGCGGGGAGCAGTTCATCAAGGTTGAGGATGGCGGTAATGCGTTCGCTCACCTCGTGGATCGCCTGGAGCTGCACGGCCCGTACCCTCGCCTCGTGGAAGGCACGGGCGCGGGTAATGGCCACAGCCGCCTGATCAGCGATGAGCGACAGCAGACGGAGATCACCGGCACCAAAGGCGTGGGGCTGGTAGCTCTGCACCGAGATCGAGCCGATCACCTCACTCCCTGCGATCAGTGGTACGTAGATGCCCGAGCGCGGTGGACGATCGCTCTGGTAGCGGGGGCGCGCCGGGAGGCGATCCATCTCACGGAGAAAATCCTCCACGAGGAGCGCTTGACCACTCTGGCGGATCCAGCCGATCAGCCCATCACCGGCACTCAGGTCGACCGTGAGGCTGGGCAGGCGCACCCGATCCTGAACACGTACCACCAGACTGTAGCGATCGCCCACGAAGAGCCCCAGGTGGAACGAGGAGGTATCGACGATGTGGCCTGCCTCGTGGTAGATCAGCTCACAGAGCGTCTCGACATTCAGCTCACTGCGGATAATGGCCCGGCTAGCCTGGTTGAGCAGGGCCAGTTCACGGAGTGAACGGTAGCGACTCGCCAGGTTGCGGATGGCTCGCTGCACCATTGCAGCCGTAGCGATGAGGCCAAGCCCGGCGAGGATGAAATAGCCACTCCCGAGGCGATCGTAGATCGCGGCACCGAGCAGAGCCAGCGGGAGCGGGGCCAACTCGGCGCTCAGGCTGAGGCGCCAATTTCGCCGCCACCAGATCGCGGCCCCTCGGCGCCCACCCTGCATGGCCTCATGGCTAAGACGGATCAGCTGTCCTAGGCCCACCAGGGTCAGGGCGCTCCAGAGGAGGAGCGGTATGGGGTCCAGACTACCGGTCAGCGTGGCCAGGGCGGCACCGAGCAGCACTCCTGCACCACGTACACCACCTTGTAGAAGCGGACGGGCTACCAGTTGGTCGAAGGTCGGCGCCTGACGGTAGAGCAGGGCGAGCAGGAGTGTGGCCAGTGTCCCTTCGACTGCGGCGAGGAGTGCTGCAACGGGTGGCCCCAAGGCTAGGGATGCGGTCAGCAGGAGCAGTCCGGCCAGGCTGTAGCTATCGGCGGGGGGCAGGCGAAAGCTGAGCGCATCGACCGCCAGGGCCAGCAGGCCAAAGAGGAGCATGGCCCCTACGGGTAGATCCGCGGGGATGAATGTGGCTACCCAGAGCCAGCCAACGGTAGCTAGTACCAGTGCAGCGATGGTCGGTAGCTGATCGCGCTTCACGCACGACCCTGGCCGAATGCGCGGTGGGCATCCTCGGTCGTCGCGTGGATCGCAAAGACTTGGGTGAAGCCGGTAAGGACGAAGAGCTCGTGGATGTTGGGCTGTAGCTCGGCGAGGCGTAACTCGCCACCGAGCGCCAGCAGCTCTTTGCGGATGAGCAGCAGGGCGCGCAGCCCACTGGAGGAGAGGAAGGTCACCTGCTCGAAGGTCAGCAGCACAAAACGTGCCCCCGATGCGATACGAGCTTGTACCGTACGCTGCAACTCCGGGCTGGTGGCGGCATCGATGCGCCCCTGCAACGGGATCGTCACCGTATCACGACGGGGCTCAACCGTCAGGAGCTTGGTCATGGTCAGCAGGTTGCCATCCTGGGGATCGCAGGTGAAGTGTACCTCGTCCATCAGGTTCATGATCAGGTAGATGCCTAGGCCGCCCACCTGGCGCTCCTCAAGCGGTGAGCGAATATCAGGGCTTGGTACCTGCTGTGGGTCAAATTGGCGCCCATAGTCATGCAACAGGACGACGAACTTATCCCCTTCGCAGTGCCAGCAGAGGGTCAGATCACCCGGGTCGCCCTGGTCGTAGGCGTGCTGGATGACGTTGGTCACCGCCTCATCAACCGCCAACTGCACCTGCCAGGCCGACCGCTCGTCCAGGCCGGCCTGCTCGGTAGCTATTGCAATGAAGTTGCTGATTGGGGCGAGCGCATCAAGATCTGCGGTGAGCGTAATGCTAGGCATACATTGCCGGTTATGGTAGGACGTGGAGGTCTGTGCCCTCCACGCTCCCCACCTGGTAGCTTAGAACGAGCCCACCGCAGCGACGACATCGTCGTAGTGCGTAAAGAGCGCGGTGAAGCCGGTGAGATCAAAGACCTCGCGGATGCGATCGGGAAGTCTGGCGATACGGATATCGCCCCCCCTCCAGATCGGTCAACTTCCAGTCACGGGCCCGTTTTCGCGCCTCGATGAGTATACGTAGGCCTGGACTACTGATATACTCTAGTTGGGCGAGATCGAGCACGATTCGGTAGCGCCCCTGCTCGAAGAGCGCCTCAAACTGCTGTTTGAGCCTGGGTGAGGTGGCGGCATCAATTCGACCACTAATCTCAAGGAGATCGACTCGATTCAAACGTCGGTGCTCGATGTGCATCGTACACTCCCTCTGGGCACGGCTTGGATTCGGCTCGCCATACGTGACAAGCGAGTTTGAAGCGTGCCCTGCCAGACACGCGGCTATCTACTTTTTTATGTAGAAACCGTACTAATTATACCATACGGGCATGCCGTCCATGTATGGCGGGTGTCGAGGGCTACACCCTCCACATGCAGATGGTGTTGTTGGCACGGCTGGGATTGAAGCCTACTGCGATACGCTCTACATAACGTTCATCTGAGGGTGTGATGGATAGCGCTCAAAGCTACTGGTGTCACCAACTCATCTTCACGCTTGATCACGATCTGCGGCTGACCAGTATCAACCAGGAGGGTTTGCAGTCGATCGGCTACCCGTTGGACGCACTGATTGGACGCCCGTTATGGCAACTGGTACCAGATCACGCCTGGACTAGGATCGTACCACTCCTAGAGGCTCTACGCTTAGGTGAAAGCATTCAACCCTTTGCACTGGAGCTCATCCGTCAGGATGGGGAGCTCATCTACCTAGACGTTGCTGCCTCCCTGATGGTGGAAGGCACGGATCGGGCATCAATCCACTGCATGACCCGCAATATGACTGAACAGCGCCGGCTGGAGCAGCAACACATCCAGGCTGAGCGCCTCTCGATCATTGGCCGACTGGTCGCTGCTGTTGCCCACGAACTAAATAACCCCCTGATGAGTATCAGCGGCTACGCACAGCTACTCCTCGAAAACCCGACCCTCGATGCTCAGGCACGTCGTGATATTGCCCAGATCGATCTGCAGGCTACGCGTGCTGCGCGCATCGTCCAGAGTCTGCTCTTCCTGGCCCACGAGCGTCAGCCCGAGCGTGAACGGCTCGCCCTGAATGAGTTGATTCAGCGTACCCTTGCTCTCCAGGAGTACCAACTACTCAAGGAGCAGGTTACGGTCATCCTCGATCTCGCTCCCCAACTCCCTGATGTGATCGCCGATGCACACCAACTGCAGCAGGTCTTCTCTAACCTTATCACGAATGCAAGCTACGCGATCAGCGTGAGCGGGCGATCAGGTACCATCACCCTGCGCACCGCGGTGAGCGGTGAACCCGACGGAGCTCCAACCGTTCGGGTTGAGATCCATGATACTGGTATCGGCATCCCTGAGGAGATTATGGACAAGATCTTTGACCCCTTCTTCACCACAAAACCTGTTGGCCGTGGTACCGGCCTGGGTCTGGCGATCTGCTTCGGGATCATCCAGGAGCATAGCGGCCGGATTTGGGCTGAGCGTCGACCCAACGGGACAACCTGCCTGCTCGTGACGCTACCGGCCTACAAAGTCTAGCCTTGGCGGAGGCGTCTCGCTCTCATGGCAACCCCCATGGTGGCCATGCCGCTGGCTTACCCCAAAAGAGAACAGGTACCAGGTCAGCGAATCTGCACGCAACGTACGATTTTATGGTATGGTACATGCAAGCATAATTTGAAGTCCAACCACCGTCATTTTAGGATACTGATTACGCTGGATAATGCTAGGTTGCCACATAATGGCATGTTTCAAGTGAGCGTGACCATCGTACGGGGGGTGTAGTCCTCCACAGAAACCCCAACCCAGTCCTGGTACCGCTAAACGGTCTCGCCAGCGCAGCCAGCACGGTGGCGCGCCCAACGCCGAATCTGAAACATCCTTACCTATGTAGGAAGTTCTGTGGATAGCTTTATCACCCAATCGGTTGCCGCGATCACCGGCGACACTGCCTCAGGTGCCGTCGAGATCGCTGAGAAGAGCGCCGACTTGATGCTGCGGATCATCCAGGATGATCAACGATCCGCTCCAAATGGGCTGCGCGAGCGTCTGCTCGGGGTCGGGTGGGCACTGATCGATGCCCATCCAACGATGGCGCCGCTCATCAATCTGGTCAATGGTCTGCTCTGGAGGCTCGACCTACCTGTTGAGCAGGCGGATGCATGCCAAGTGATCAGTGAAGTGGTGACCGACTTTAAGCGTAAGTTGCATATCCATGAGGCGGCTATCGCCGAGACGGCTCTGCGCCTCATTCCTGAGGATAGCCAGATCCTGACCAATGGACGTAGTACAACGGTACGGGCCGCGCTGCGCCACGCGATGCGAGCTGGTCGGCGCTTCAGCGTGATCTGTACCGAGGGGCGGCCCATGTGCGAGGGGCGTGCCATGGCCGCTGAACTGGCTGCCAGTGGTATTCCCGTGACCCTCGTGATTGATGCCCTCGCGATCAGCCTGGTCGAACGGTCGCAACTTGTGCTGATTGGAGCTGATCACCTTGGTGATCACGGCCTGGTCAACAAGGTGGGGACTTACGGCATCGCTCTGGCTGCGAGCGTTACCAAGGTGCCCGTCTATGCCCTCTGCGGTAGTGAGAAGTTCCTTCCGCCTGGCTATAGCCCGCCCGCGCAGAGTCCCTGGGGGGTCGATCAGGTCTGGGCGGAGGCACCAACGACGGTGAAGATTACCAATTTCCACTTTGACACGACACCGCTGCATACCCTCGCTGGCATCGTCACGGAACAGGGTATTCAGCCTACCGTGGGGATTGAGGCGTGGCTCGCCGCGACGCGACTCCACCCGGCGCTCCAGGGACGTTCGCTCGTCCTGGGACGATCGTAGCCAGATGAACGGGGTGCTCCTCACCGATGCAGATTGGTATTGATGCACGGCTTAACGCCTACCGTGAGGGTGGGATCGCCCAGTATACCCGGCTGTTGCTGGCGTCGATGGCCGCACAGGCCCCCGCAGAGCGCTTCATCCCACTCCAGCACTACCGTAAGCGCCAGCCGATTGTCCACGCTCCTAACGTCCACCGGGCTACCCTCGTTACCCCACCTCACCACCGCTATGAGCCGTGGAGCCTGCCCGTAGAGCTCTGGCCACGCCGCCTTGATCTCTTGCACTGCCCCGACTTTATTGCACCACGCTGGCGTCCATGCCCAGCAGTGATCACGATCCACGATCTGGCTTTTCTCCATTTTCCAGAAATCCTCGATCGTGAAGCACGCCGCTTCTATGGTCAGATCCGCACGGCAGCCCACAATGCCGAGGCGGTGATCGCCGTCTCTGAGGCGACGCGCAGCGATAGCATCCAACTTCTCGACCTGCCCCCCTCGCGGATCACAGTGATCTACGAGGCAGCTGACCCGGCCTTTGCCCCCCTTGCTGGGGCGCGTCAGGAACAACGAACCATCGATGGCCAACCGTTGTGTGGTGACCAGTTCCTCCTCTTTGTGAGCACGATTGAGCCGCGCAAGAATCTTGAAACGCTCCTCCGCGCACTCCGGCTCTGTCTCGACCGCCGACCCCAGGAGGGCTACCAACTGGTGGTGGCAGGACGCCCGGGCTGGCTTGCTGAGCCGATCTATGCCCTGATGCGCGAGCTCAAGTTGGGTGATGCGCTCGTACTCCTCGGTGCCGTCGGGCACGATGATCTCCGCTGGCTCTATAGCGCCTGTCGGCTCTACCTCAACCCATCTCGCTACGAGGGCTTTGGGTTACCGCTCCTTGAGGCTCTGGCCTGTGGTGCACCAGCACTGATCGCCGACAATAGTAGCTTGCCTGAAGTAGCCGGTGGCGCTGCGGTCTGCATACCGACCCATGATGTGGAGGCATGGGCCGATACGATCGCGGCGTTCTGGAGCGATTCCGCAGCACGTGATGAGCTAGGCCGCCGTGGACCGCCACGGGCCGCCCAATTCTCATGGGCGCGTGCCGCCCATGAGACGCTGACGCTCTACCGAAGGATCCTGGGGCGTGCGTAGGCCCCCCTCCGCCCGTTGGGCTACGCGCTTGGCTACGGGAGGCGTGGTTGCAGGCGTGATGATACGGTCGCGGAGGGAGTGAACGAACCCCACGCCACGTTTGGCGGCGGTGGCGGCCAGGGTTGGGAAGCTATCCCAGGCCCGCGCCCCGTCCCGGGATTGGGGGCCGAAGCGGACATCGCGTTTGCGCACCCGGCGTCGCGCCGCCAGTTCCATGGCGTTGTGGTGCAGGAGGATGTTGGGATGCTGCAGCACCGCCAACCACTGAGCCCGTTTGTCGGCCGTTTTGCTGACCCGGTCATCCCACGCTGCGTACGTTGTTCCCGCTTCCACCAATTCGGTGTACCGCACGGCGTGCGTACCCGGCGCTCGGCCTCCGAGGAGTGGTCGTGCGGCGCCGGCTTGACCGAGGGCTTGAGGTCGGGTTTCCCGGAACCACCCTTCAGCCGTGCCACCTCGTGGTACCCTTAGGTGGTGTCATCCTTGATGTTGAATTAACACCGGCGAACGAGGAGAACTCGTTGCCGCCTTCCACGAGCCCCGGCGCAGCGGCAAGATCGTAGTCGGCGCCAAGGGCAATGACCAGTACATCGGCATCGTAAACCCCACGGTCGGTAGTAACGCGCCGTGTTTCAGGGTCAATGGCGGTGATGATTTCCCGGCGAAACTGTACGCCAGGCTTAACGATATGACGATACGCGAGACGCACGGCATCAGCGGTTTCGCGCCCAAACAGCACATCGAACTTCGAAAAACCGAAGGAAAAAGCATCGTTCTTGTCGATTAAGAGGAACCCAAGATACCTGTACCGCGGTTCGGGTTGTTATGGTACACTGCGCAACGTGCGGCAGACTCGCTGGGTAGCTGCCGCAGAGGCCTGATCGCGGTGCGTCGAGCGTAGCTACCCGTAGCGGGTGGGAAGGACTGAGTTCATGGAGCGCTCGCCGCGTGCCGGGATCGTCTTTGTGGTCATGGCAGCCCTGGCATGGGCGGGAACGAGCCCAGGACTGGCCTACCTGATGGATAACTACCCGATTCGTGCGCTGACGTTGGCCTTCTGGCGCGATGCCTTGGTTGCTACAGCCTGCCTGACTGGGATAGGCTTGGTTGCGCTGGTCCGCCGTCAGACCTTGCCAGCGCTCAGCCGTGCCGATCTGCACGGCTTTGCCCTAACCGGCGTGATCAGCGTCGGGATCTACCACGCGCTCTTTGTCCTCTCCATTGCGTTGAATGGGGCAGCACTGGGGATTGTGCTCATCTATCTCTACCCAGCCTTCGTGACGCTGGGTGCGCGAGTCTTCTTCCGCGAAGCGATTACACTGCGCCAGTTGATCGCGCTGCTCTTTGCCCTCGTTGGCTGCGCCCTCCTGGTACGGATCTATGATCCGGAGGTACTGCGCGTCTCCTGGCTGGGGGTTATCGTGGGTATTGGCTCAGCCCTGACCCACGCTGGCTATGTTCTCTTCAACCAGCGAGCCCTCGATCGCCACAGCCCCTGGCTCTCTCTCGCCCTGACGATGGCTTTCGGTTCGCTGACGCTGTTGCTTCTGGTGAGTGTGGTGGATGGTCCGGCCACCCTGTTCCAGATAGGCTCAGGGTTCATGCCCTGGCTGTTACTGCTCGGACTATCACTCGGACCGACGCTTGGTGGCTATGCGCTCTTCACGATTAGCCTGCGCCACCTGCCCGGTCGCATTGCGAGCCTGATCGTGGTGATTGAGGCGCCCATTGCCACGCTGGCCGCAGTACTGCTCCTTGGTGAGCGGATTGTGCCGATCCAGATCCTTGGGATGGTGCTCATCCTCTTCGCCGCGCTGCTGCCCGGTCTGCGCCCGCGTGCATCCAGTCCAGCTACGAGCCCTGCGTAGTGGATCTAGACCAGTTCCTACCCCCCACTGGGAGGCGTGAAAGGTACAGCCCTCCCCCCAAAAAACCTAACTCAGCCTGAGCAATGTCAAACAACGCCATTGGTGCAGCCGAAACTGAACAACTATGCCTACCCGCGAAATTCGTTGCATCCTGACCGGTATGGGCAATATTGGGCGTACCCTGCTCGAGTTGCTGAGTTCGCGCCAGACACTCTTCGCCAGTCGTTACGGTTTGACCCTGCGCTGCGTTGGTGTCGCCGATTCGACTGGTGTGGCCTTCTCGTCCGCGGGGTTTGACGTAGCGATGCTTGCCTCGCTCAAAGCACTGCGTGGCGCTGTATCCGATCTGCCGGACTTCATCCCAGGTCTGCGTCCCGCTGATCTTGTGGCCCGTGCTGACGCCGATCTGCTCTTTGAGGCGACCCCTACCAATCTGCGCGACGGTCAGCCGGGCCTGGATATTGTGCGGGCTGCCCTGCAGAGTGGTAAACATGCGATCCTGGCGAGCAAGGGTCCGCTTGTGGTAGCTTATGGCGAACTGGCCGCTCTGGCTACAGGCGTGGCTGCACCACGGCTCACATTTAGTGGTGCTGTGGGAGGAGCACTGCCCACGGCCAACCTAGGGCGCCATCTGGCGGGGGCTGTGATCGAGCAGGCCGAGTTGGTCGTCAATGGTACGACCCAGGTGATTCTCGAAGAGATGGCCGCCGGCCACGACTTTGCAACGGCCCTCGCCCATGCCCAGGCTCAGGGTATCGTGGAGCCTGACCCCGCCCTCGATGTTGATGGTTGGGATGCCGCTGCTAAGTTGACGATTTTCGCCAATGCCGTCCTTGGCCGCCCAACGCTGCTGACTGACCTACGGGTTGAGGGTATCCGCAACGTCACACCGGCGGCGCTCCGGGCCGCATGGAACGACGGCGGACGTATTTCGCTCGTAGGCGAGGCCACGCGCCGCGCCGATGGCGACTATGATCTCCGCGTGGCACCTAAGACCCTTGGACCTGAGCATCCCCTGGCCCGCCTTGGTCATGGCGAGATGGGCCTGTTGGTACAGAGTGACCTGGCGGGCCGTACGACGATGGCGAGCCTTGAGCAAGGGCCAGTGGGGACTTGCCAGGCGATGATCCGTGATCTGGTGGCGATCTACCACGATCGCTGAGATGACCGACTGCTACCTCCGCTGCACCGGGATCTGAATCTCCGTCATGTGGCTGTCGGGGGTGGCCCCCATGTGGAGGTAGAGCTCTCGGCTGGGTCCGCAGATCTGATACCCTTTGGTGTCGATCCAGGTCATCAGCATGGCGTAGGCATCACCAATCTGTGTCCACGGACCTTTGTAGAGGGTGGTGACAACGGTTCCGCCGGGAAGGGTATGGATGGCGACCCGCCCCCCCTGAGGGATTGGACGATCGAGGTAGACAGCAACCTCAACATCGACCTCATGCTCGGTGTCCGGTGCGAGGTGATGGAGACCAACCGCGAGCCCACCCACGCCGTAGCGACCGAGATGGGCAAACAACTCTTCAAAGAGTGACCCGATCGCACCATAGTTCGGGAGCATCGCCCTGATCCCGGCCACAAGTTGAGGTTGAAGCTCTTTGAGGATCACATCGTACGTAGACATTGTGCCCCTCCTCTCTCATCTGGTACCTGTTCACACTTCCCCTGGCGGACCAAGGCTGGATTGGTTTTTTTGTGGAGGGCTGCGCCCTCCACACCTCCCGCACGCTCGTCAAGCTGATATAGAGCATGCCTTACCCCAAACGTGAACAGGTACCTTATCTGGTAGTATGGTATCTGCTGCGAGCGCTGGTATCGTCGATGCGGGCATGGCATCAATCCTGCCATCGAGTGGTTGCAGCATACCACATCTCCTTGGCGCGACGATCGATCGTATGGAAGGTTCCCCTATGCTCACCCCCGCCGACATTCTCCTAGCCCGCAGACGCATTACTGGTATCGCCTATCCGACGCCACTGGAGTACAGCCATCCCATCTCAGCCTATACTGGTGCGGAGGTCTACCTGAAGCTGGAGTGTGCCCAGGTCACTGGTAGCTTCAAAGTGCGTGGCGCTACGAATGCCCTCCTCAGCGGTGGCGGACACTGGCCCGTCGTCGCCTGCTCGGCGGGCAACCATGCCCTGGGTGTGGCCCATGCCGCTGCAGTACTGGGGATTGAGGCAACACTGGTATTGCCGAATAGTGTCTCATCTGCCAAGTTGGCAGCCCTGCGCCGTTATCCGGCCCAGATCGTGATTGCCGAAGGGGAGTATGATGAGGCTGAACGCCTCGCCCTGCGGTTGGCCAGTGAAGAGAATCTTCGCTTTATCTCGCCCTACAACCATCCCGAGGTGATCGCTGGCCAGGGTACCGTGGGGCTCGAGATGCTCGAGCAGTTGCCGAACGCTGAGATCCTCCTGGTGAGCGTGGGTGGAGGCGGGCTGATCAGTGGCATTGCCCTCTGGGCCAAGGCGCTCAACCCGGCGATTAGGGTGGTAGGTGTACAGGCTGAACAGTCGGCGGCCATGTTGGCAGCCCTACAGGCGGGGCAACTCGTGACGGTAGCAAATAACCCCACGCTCGCTGATAGCCTGGCTGGTAACCTTGAACCTGACGCTATCACCCTCCCGCTGGTTCAGCAGTTGGTCGATCTGGTGGTCTCCGTTGGCGAGGAGCCGATCGCCGCGGCCATGCGCTACATGCTCCATGAGCATCAACTGGTGGTCGAGGGGGCTGCGGCAGTGGTCGTCGCTGCGCTCCTCCAGGGCCTCATTGCCGATCTGAGTGGGCGGAAAGTTATTGCTCTGCTCTGTGGGCGTAACGTCTCGGCCGAGACGATCCTGGCGTTGGCGAGCACACCACAGCTGCCGGCAGCAATTTGAGTGTGAGGATGGGTGATGCTACCGCGTACCCTCGTCCTGCTCCTCCTTATCCTAACGCTGACACCACCGGTCCAGGCACAGCGCATTGATGGGCTGGATCAGCCCATGTTGAGCCTCAACCGCTGTGGTAGCGGTGATCCCAGCGAGACCCACTTCACCCTAGCTGCAACTGGCGACACGTTTCCCCATCGGAACATCCAGGCTCGAGCCGAGGCTCAGGGCTACGATTGGCTCTTCGATGCGGTGCGACCGTTCCTCCAGGCCGCTGATCTCGCCTATACCAACCTTGATGGACCGATGCTGGAGGGGGTTGGTTACAGTGACTACCCCCGCTTCAACTACAGTCCTGCCCTGGCTACTGCCCTACGCGACACGGGTATCAGCCTGGTCTCGACGGCCAACAACCACATCCTCGATCGTGGCCCCCCTGGGATTGATGCAACGCTGGAGGTATTGGAGGAACAGGCTCTGCGTACCCACGGAGCCGTGCGGAGTGATGCGACCGACCGCCCCCCGTTTCTCTCCATCACCCTCACCAGGGGCGAGGTCACGATAACCATTGGCTTCGTCGCCGCAACCTGGGGCACCAACGGTCTGCCTGACCCGTACGAGCAGGTAAACTTACTCTACGCTACCACCAGCTACGCCAGCCAGGGCGGTGTGCGCCAGAGCCTGCTCGATGCCGTTGCTGCGGCCGCTGCGGCTACCGACCTGGTGCTGGTTGCACCCCACTGGGGCTTCGAGTATGAGTCCTACCCCCACGAGAGCCAGCTTGAGGCTGCCCGCCGCCTCACCGCTGCAGGCGCCGATATCATTCTCGGGGCACAATCCCACACGTTGCAACCGGTCGATCTCGTCGAGAGCGGTGGACGCCAGAGCCTAGTTATCTACTCTCTAGCCAACTTTCTCGCCTCGCAGGGCGCTTTTCAGCAGCAATATTTCGCCGCAACTTCGGTCATCTTCTACGTTGGCCTTGCTCGGGCCGCTGATGGCACGGTACGGGTGACGGGCTACCGCTACCTCCCAACGATCCACGTTGATAACGATACCCGTCCTGCACCCTTGCGGCCAGGCATGGACGATCGGGCTCTCACCCATGTACGTACGATCATGCGCGATCCCGAAGGGCTACGCCAGCTTCCCGCCGACCCTCCACCCAACGGACGGGTTGAGGTCTGCCCTGCGCTCACGTTGGCCGAAGCGGTAGAGCAACCCATTCCGGGCGACTTTGCTCAGCACTACGTGACACTGGGTGACCAGCGCCCACGCCCACTGACCGAGGCAATCACGGCCCTTGGCCTTCCCCTTGGATCGCCCACTACCGAACTAGCCGGGGATTGCACGACGCCTGTGCCCGTGCTCTACACCGAGCGCCAGCGTCTAGAGCTCCACACCAATCAGCCCTGGCCCTACCGCGTGATTGGAACGCAGATCGGCGTCTACGCCTTTCAGCAGCGCTACCCTGACCGTAGCCCCGAACGGCGTACCAATCTGAGCGATCCGGCGGTCTTTGCCGATAGTCGCTTTCAAGCCTTCTACGAACAGTATGGTGGCCTAAACCTCTTTGGCTATCCCATCTCGGGCGCGCTGAACGAAGATCACCCGGAAACTGGCGTCCCAACGACGGTTCAATACTTTGAGCGTGCGCGCTTTGAACTAGCTGCCAGCGCTGCAGCTGGTGCCCCATTGAACGCTCAGGTGCAACTTGGGCTCCTTGGGCGAGAGTTGCAGCGCGGTGGCGCGGTCACCGCCCTCTGTGGCGGAGCGATACCCATAGCTGATCTTCCTCCGCCCACTAGTAGCACCCCTCTGTCGCAGGCTAGCCCCTCCCCTCTGGTCACGGCGGAGGATCTAGCCCTCATCGGTGCTGCCGCCGACCAACTGCTACAGAGCACGTCACCCTGGATGATCGCCCTCGCCTTGAGCGCCCTTTCGGTGGCGCTACTCGCCATTTTTGGCTTCGCATTCATTGATTGGCGCCGCCACCAGTGGCGTGGCCCCAGCCGTGGCTACCGCCGCCGCCGTACGGCTCGCGAGCGCTTTGCCCAGGTGCCCGCAGCCATATCTGCCAGCAGTGAGCAGAAACAACCGTCCGCGCCCACTGACGACGACGAACTCCTCAGGCAACTTCTCAAGTGACGGTCTGCACTTCTTCCTGACAGGGCCAGGGTTGAGGTTTTTTGTGGCAACCTAGGTCCTCTATACCGCCCCAGGGGCAAGCCCCTCCCCCCAGCGGGGGGAGGTTGGGAGGGGGGCAGCCCACGCCCTCCATACCGCCCGCTGCAGCAAGCCTTAGGGTGCTGGTGAAGGCAGCGGTGAGGGGGTCAGGATTGGGAGTGACGGGCTAGGGCTGGGTAGTGGTAACTCTTCCGCCCCTTGGCCACTGGGAAGTACCTGGCTGATCATCAGGATCAGAACCAGGCATGCGATGACCAGCGCGGCGATGCGCAATTGGCGCCCCCAACGATTCGGATCACTGCCCCAGGGAGTGGCACCTACCCTGAACAGTGGCTGGTTTGGCGTACGGATCAACCCCTCCCCGCCCTGGTGGGAACGAATCGGTTGGCCAACTGGTGCCGACACGCGCTCGGGGCTAGGGCGTCTGGGAACGGGGATAGAGGTCGGGCCTGGAACTACCACGAAGAGGCGTTCAGCGCCAGGCACAGCCCAGAGGCGCGGAGCGCCCCACAACCCCCCCGCGTTATCGAGGGCAACCCGCCCATCAGTTACCGCCAGATCGACAGGATTCCCCGCGATGAGTGCGTCGTAGCATGGCCTACAGAAGGTTGCACTCTGGGTATGGTCAAGGTCGGCCAGGGTGATAGTGGCTAGGCCGAGGCGTTCATGCACTGCGGCGGCAATGCTTGTGATGGCCCCAATCTCAGAGCCCTGATCGGCGCTGATGGTCAGCAGGCGCAGGTCGTTATAGGTGGCAAGCAGGTTACTCAGCCCAGGAGCATCGAGTGAACGCCCAAAACTGAGGTACGCTGCAGAGCCCATGCCCGCCGCATCGGCAGCAACGATGTGCAGCGCATGGTACGTCTCGTCGTCGAGGGCATTACGCAGCGCAATAGGATCGGCATCACGTAAGAGATCCACCACGAGCGTTCCTGCACGTACCTTGGAGGCCAGGGCGTGGCCGAGGGCGGCCGCCGAGTCAGCTGAGGCACTCGGGGCGCAGGCGATCAATAGACGAACAGGTGCGGTAAGGGTGAGTGTTGGTCGCGGACGTGCCCCACGTGCGACACGCATGAGCGTGTAGTCATCACGAACTGCCGGACGCCATGCGCCGCCCCCGCCTAGGCTGATCCACTCCCACGGTAGGGTCGCCAACTCAGGTACCACAACCCGCAGCTGTACCTGAACCCGTGCCCCATTCTGGTCGGCGCGCTGGGCGACATCCAACAAGAGGCGACGCACCGCCGGTGGGAAGAGGGATCGGCCCAGAGCCGCACCTAACAGGTCGCTATCGGCTGAGAGATCTGGCAGATCGAGGAGCGACTCCACACTGCGCCCGAGCCCTGAAGCGTGCAGTCGATACGCTGCGGAGTCCTTTCCACCTATTACGATCTGAAAGGGAATGACCGCTGACATGATCGCCTACTTGCTGGCATGTTTCAAAGCGATTTGACCATTGGCGTGAGTTCCTGTGCCAACTATAGCACGTCCAGCCGTTCGGTGTCTAGGATGCGGTCATAGGTAACCATTCACACTTCTCCCCGACGGGGCCAAGGTTGGGTTAGATTCTTGTGTAGAAGGTGAAGCCCGCCACACCTCCCTGGGGGCTGGTCACACTGATCAAAGTGAACACGTACGGTCATAGATGATGCCCCTTGGTTCGCCCGAGCATGCGCTGCACGAGTTGGGTATGGTAGGCAATACGGGCGTTTCGCTCCGGATTATGAGGATCAAAGAGACCATGCCCATCTCTATCGAAGCTATGGGCAACATAGATCAGGAGTTGCTGGTGTAGCAGCCGATTGAGGGGTATTGCACCGCGGAGTTGTCGGTGCGACGTCTCGGGTAAGAGCCTCAGTTTGTGGAGGGATCGCCGCCCCAGGATGGCGTGAAGGTGCGCCACAGCTGTAGTAGAGCTGTGGCGTGGCGCAGTCAGAATGGTACGCTGCAGACCGACCGGCGGGAGTGGTAGGGTAGGAGGGTTTCTACTACTGCTTACAGCTGGACTCAAGGCGATCTGTCCAACGTGACGCCGGAGCCGCCGATCGGCCAGGTGACCAACCTCTGTAGTGTGGAGGGTGGCAGTGATGAGACAGTTCGACGGCCAGAGCGGCTGCTCGTCAACGGGGAGATCTGGTAGAACCAGGTGCTGTTGACCTGCAGCGTCAACCTGGAGGAGTTGACTGGTGTAGAGCTCCAACTCCTCCTCAGTCATTCCTTTGAGGAGGATCAGGTAGAGCTTACTACTATTCTCGGCAAGTGCGGCTTCATGGAGCGTCTCGAGGAGTTGACTGAGACCAAAACGCTCATGGATGCCACGGTAGTAGTGGCTCTGACTGCTACGGCGGGTCCAGCGATCAGACCCAATGGTCACAAACTGGCCACTCTCGGTACCAACTGTCGCAGCAGCAAAACTCGCTGCCAGAGCCGCTTTACCCGTCCCCTCACGACCGGTGAGGAGTACGAAAGGGTTGGTTTTCAGGGCGACGTAGTAGGCAATGAGCAGAGTGCGCGGGAACGTACGCTCGAGGGCGGAGGTCAGATGGAGAATGAGTTGTTGCTCACCGTGGTGAGCCTGGCTAGCGCGGTAGTTAGATGCGTAAGATGGAACTGAGAGGTTCGTGTGCGCTAACGCTCCCTGGCCTACGCTGGCCCTGCCGACGGCGCCTTTGCCGGCAGCGTGGAAGTTATAGGCGATCATGTGATTATCCCATTCGAATATCCGATGCGTCTCCTACATTCAGTTCGTGGCTAAATCCATCGACGTATGCATTGTCGCCGATCAGGCTACTAGTCATAATCATGGACTGGATACGGGCGCCGGCGTTGATGATCGAGTCTTTGATAATCGAGTTACGCACTACAGCACCCGCCGCAATCGAGACGTGTGGCCCGATCACGGAGTTCTCGATCACGGCATCAGGCGCGATATTGACCGGTGGGATGATGACTGCGTAGTCGCCCTGAGTCGATCGGCTATGACCATGCTCGAGGAGGTAGCGGTTGGTATCGAGGAGCGCCTCGATCGTGCCACAGTCACGCCACATGGGTACGGTTTCAGCCCGTAGCAGTTCACCGCGCTCAATCATGACCTGCAGTGCATTGGCTAGGTAGTATTCGCCCTTGAGTTGAATACCACGCTCCATAATATCGGCGATGGCTTCCATCAGGCGGCGTGCCTCGGGCAGGTAGTAGAAACCAACGACCGCGAGATTGGAGACCGGCTCGGTCGGCTTCTCGACCAGGCGGGTGATACGACCCTGCTCGACGACCGCAACCCCAAAGCGTCGCGGATCATCGACCTCTTTACAGTAGATGATCCCCTCATCAGCCTTGTCGCGCAGGCGCTGCTTATCAATCGCCACGAGTCCATCACCAAAGACGACAAGCAGTGGGCCTGTGAGGTCGTTGGCTAGGTAGATCGCGTCGGCCTGGCCGCGCATCTCATGTTGGACCAGGAAACGGAGGGGGATCTGGCTGTAGTGTGCGCGTACGAACTGCTCGATCTGGTGACCGAGGTAGCCCGTGACGCAGATCAGCTCTTCGGGTTCGAGATCGAGCAGATCATCAATGATATGGGCGAGCACAGGCTTACCGGCGACGCTGACCAGCGGCTTCGGTTTGCTGAAGGTATGGGGACGCAGGCGTGTACCGAGACCTGCGGTCAGAATCATCACACGCATAACATTCAGTTCCTTGAGGCACAGCTACCACCGCAACAGCCAGGGCCACAGCCGCTACCAGCCGTCGCTGTGACGGGTATGTTCATACGGGATACCCCACCGCGACTGTGGGCGGCAAAGAGCGATAGGCGCCGCTGCACCTCACTCCCACCGCAGCGTGGGCATGCAACTTCACTGTCGTCCTGATCCATTCGCCGTCGTAGGTCGAACTGGCGATCACAGATCAGACAGTCATACTCATACATCGGCATGATCATACCTCGCGATCTGACCAACTTTTCCTCACCGACATGGCAATTATACCACTTTGACAGCGTTTGCTACCGAGGTAGGAACCGCGGGATCCGGTTGTTCTGGAGGGCTTTGCCCGCCAGACCTCCCGTATACCGGTCTCTACCCTAACCTGGGAACACCGAGCGCCTGCTCGGTGTCTTGTGGGATCCAGGCTGGGTTGAGTTTTTGCTGGAGGGCTTCGTCCTTCACATCTCCTGTACACTACCCTCTATTCAACTGCTCACGAGCCATCTGTAGCATCGTGCAGCCGTCGGCGTGGGCAGCGCAGCGCGGACAACCAGCGACCAACCGGCGCTCGTGCAGGTCGACAATAGCCTGGGCTGAACTCCAGAAGAACTTCTGAGCACCGACGAGCTCAAACAGCCCGGTACGGCGGAACATCTCGAGTACATCGGGTTGGACTGCGCTGAAGCAGAGATCACCGCCACGGGCATGCTGCTCCTCGACGATCTGGCGTAACGCCTGGATGCCCATCGCATCGACGAGCGGCACACCACGCATACTAATGACCAGACTCTGGTAGTCGCTCGCCCCCTCGAACGCCTCTAACAGGGTCGTGACACTGCCGAAGAAGATGGGTCCGGTGACGTAGTAGACATGGATGCCCGGACAGACCACGTCGATTGGCATTCCCTGAGCCTGGAGCAGTTGGGGCTTCACCGGCGCACTGCTTACCCTGGTACTGGTTGCTGACTGGCGCAGGTAGATCACCGCCGAGATTGCCAGCCCGATCAGGATCGCCTGGGTTAGGTCGAGGGCGGCCGTCGCCAGCATGGTGACGATAAAGCCGATCATGGCGTGGCGTAGACGGGCATTGATAAAGAAGTGAATGCTCTCCCACTCGTTCATGCGCCAGGCGGTGACGAGAAGTACCCCGGCCAGGGCGGCAAGTGGGATGTAGCGGATGATTGGCGCCAGCAAGAGTGCGCTGAGTAGTAGAAGCACCGCGTGCACCAAGCTGGTGATCCGAGTGACTGCGCCGCTCTTGATCGCGACACTGGTACGGGCGATAGCGGCCGTTGCTGGTACACCACCGAAGAAGGGGATGATCAGGTTGCCCACCCCTTGGGCCAGCAACTCCTGGTTACTATCGAACGGCTTGCCACTCATCGTGGCTCCCACGGAGCCGCAGAGTAGGCTCTCGATGGCGCCCAGGGCGGCGATCGAGACGGCGGGGGCCAGCAGATCGTTCAGGTGCGTCCAGGGGATGTTGGCCCAACTCAGACGATGCTCAAGCAGAATGGTCTGCGGGATATCACCGATGATCGGAACCTGCCAGCCCAGGGCGACGCCGACCAAGCTAGCCAGGATGATGCCAACCAGTGAGCCGGGGATGGCTTTGGTGAAGCGTGGCAGCAGGAGCATGGTCACGATCACGATCCCAGCTAGGGTGAGGGCGTGCCAGTCCGGTATCACGGGGTGGATGACGTAGTGGAAGAGCTTGAGGAGTGTGTTTTCGGCGGGGGGTGTGGTGACACCGAGAAGATTGTCGAGTTGGCCAACTGCGATGATCAGGGCGATGCCGCTGGTAAAGCCAGCAATCACTGGTGAAGGGATGAAGGCGATGTAGCGCCCAAGACGGAAGAGGCCCAGTAGCATAAGCAGCACACCGGCAAGTAGGGTAGCGACCCAGACACCTTCGATACCGTAACGCCCCGCGATGACGATCAGAATGGCCGACATGGCGCCGGTCGGTCCACTGATCTGAAAGCCGGAGCCACCAAGCCCACCGATGATCAATCCGGCTAAAATGGCCGTCACCATACCGGCTGGTGCATCAGCGCCTGAGGCCACCCCAAAGGCGAGGGCTAGGGGGAGCGCAACGGCACCAACCGTCAATCCGGCGAGAATGTCGCGCTGGAGACTGGCACGTGAGTAGCCAGTAAACTCCCGGTGCAGGAGGGTGAGGAGTGGGATGTGGGCGAGGAGTGAGCGCATAGGAGACACCCCAAGTGTAGTAGATCAGCGGGAACGTCTTTGTGGGAGGTGTGGAGGGCGCAGCCCTCCACACAAAACTAACCTAGCTTTGGTACCGCCAGATTACACCTCAGAGTACGTGGGCTGGATCCACATCGACGATCCAGCCGTGGAGCGGGGCCAGTGCATCCAGGAATGAAGAGAGGGTCTCGCTGCCGGATGGTTGTGGTGCGCGCAGGATGAGGTGCCAGCGCCAACGGCCCTGACTACGCTGCATGAAGGCCGGGGCGGGCCCGATCAGACCCCATTCGGAGAGACCTCGCTCTACCATCATGCTGCGGATCTGATCGGCTAGCTGTTCGGCCTCCTGGCGGGCTACGGTTGGCGTAGTGGCTGAGTAGAGAAAGCGCACCATTCGGCTAAAGGG
This sequence comes from uncultured Chloroflexota bacterium, assembly GCA_903915775.1. Taxonomy (GTDB): domain Bacteria; phylum Chloroflexota; class Chloroflexia; order Chloroflexales; family Chloroflexaceae; genus Viridilinea. Next base: position 23,845 of record CAIWUD010000388.1, read on the forward strand.
TGGGTAGCCCAGTGTCCGCCTGAAGGCAACCTCCTCGCGAAAGAAGCTACGATAGTCATGCTCTTGCGCAGCACGCAGCGCATAGTGCTCGGGATTATAGCTCTGAATGATCACCTGGGCGCCGCTACTCCGGCGGCCTGCACGCCCCGCTACCTGGGTGAGCAGTTGGAAGGCCCGTTCGCCACTGCGGAAATCGGGTAGGTGCAGCCCGGTGTCGGCAGCAACGACCCCAACCAGAGTCACGAGGGGGAGGTCAAGCCCCTTGGCGATCATCTGGGTGCCCACGAGGATATCGACTTCAGCACGCAGCACTGCATCGAGCATGCGCTCATGGGCCCCCCTGGTTGCGGTAGTATCACGATCCCAGCGCAACACCCGCGCCTGCGGGAAGAGGCCCGCTACCTCTTCGGCAACGCGCTGGGTACCCACCCCGAAACTGCGCACCCGTCGGCTCAGGCAGTGTGGACAGACGTAGGGTAGTGATCCCTGAACGCCACACGTATGACAGACGAGCAGATCCGTCGGCGAATCGGTGGCATGGTGTACAGTCATCGGTCCTGAACAGGCTCCACAGTTGACCACATACCCACAATCGCGACACATCACAAAGGATGCGGCACCACGTCGATTGAGGAAGAGGATGCTCTGCGCGCCCCGGGCAAGGGTCGCCGCCAGAGCCTGCTGCAGCGCCTGGCTGAAGATGGAGCGGTTGCCGCGCTCCAGTTCTTGGCGCATATCGATGAGCCGCACCGGTGGGAGTGGGAGTGGTGTTATCTGTGGTAGACCGGTGGGCCCAAGGCTCATGCTCAACCGCTCACGGAGTTCGAGCAGGCGGTAGTTCCCCAGCAGAACCTGCTGGTACGACTCGACCGCTGGCGTTGCACTGCCGAGAATGGTCACACTGCCAGTAAGCGCCGCTAGGCACAGGGCAACATCACGCGCCTGGTAGCGCGGTGTGGCGTCGTGCTTGTAGCTCAGTTCATGCTCTTCATCAACGATCACCAGGCCGAGCTCGGGGAGGGGGGCAAAGACTGCCGAGCGCGAGCCGATCGCTAAGCGCGCTTCGCCGCGGCGCAGGCGTCGCCACTCGTCGTAGCGCTCGCCCAGGGCCAGTCCACTGTGGAGAACGGCCAGTTGACCGGGGAAGCGTGCGGCAAAACGGCGCACCAGCTGGGCAGTCAGGGCGATCTCGGGCACGAGTACCAGCACCTGACGTCCTAGGCGTAGGGCACGTGCGATCACCCGCAGGTAGATCTCGGTCTTCCCGCTACCCGTAATCCCGTGGAGGAGGAAGGTTGCGGCGGTTGATGGGTTGCCGCCCGATCGCCCATGCTCAAGTGCCGCGATCAGCGTGGTGTAGGCTGCCTGCTGATCCTGGCTCAGCGTGGGGGGTTGGTCGGCCGGTGGTGTCAACCCGGCCAGAGGATCACGGCGTACCTCCTGCCACTCCAGAGCCACAAGACCTCGGCGTGCGAGCCCTTGGAGTGGTGCGCTGCTCGCATCGAGCTCGACGAGGGGTGCTACTCCCCCCTTCTCGACGAGTTGCCGCAGTGCCTCAGCTTGTCGCGGGGCGCGGCTCAGGGTAGCCAGGGTTGCTTCAAGGGCAGTTGGTGGCACGAGCAGTTTGGCGATACGCAGCCGCTGTGGGCGGGCTGCGGCTTTTGTCTGGTTCTGGCCACGTACCAGCAATCCACGCTCAGCCAGGGCGGTATAGGTCAGACGTAGATCGGCGTCAGTACCACGCAGCGCCCGGCGCAAGGCCCGCTCACTCTGTTCGCCGTGGCGGCGTAGGTAGTAGAGCACCGCACGTTCGCGTTTGGGAAGCGAACCGAGTTCGATGGCCATGCCCTCAGCTGTGGCTCGCCAGGTCGACTCAGCCTCCTGACCGACACCAGGGGGGAGGAGGAGCTCCAACACAGCGTAGAGCGGTGCCCTGTAGGTCTCTGCCACCCATGCGGCGAGCTTGAGACCAGCAGGGGTGAGCTGAGCCGCGGGATCGCCAAGATCCACCAGTTCGCGCAGTGTAGCCGCATCACCCGGCTCCACGCTCAACACAATGCCCTGAACACGGCTGCGGCGCAGGGGCACCCAGACCAGTTGTCCAGGTTGGACGAGGTCTTGCATGGGCGGTGGTACCCGGTAGGAGAGTACCGCCCGCCCCGTGGGGCCCAGGCTTGCGCGGAGCGCAACGGTGGCAATCAGTTCGACCGGCATGACTGTCAGTATACACGCATCAACAAGGGATCTGTGTATTGACAGAGTATCGCATAAATGTTACTATTTGTAAATTGTTAGATATACCTAACTTTTTGCAAAACCAAATGGTAAGGAATGTTTTTGTATTAGTCTGTTGAGCATACTTCACACGAGCTTGACACGCGCCCGGGAGGTGTGGAGGGTGCAACCCTCTACAAAAAGGCCTAACCTAGCCTTCGTATTGCCAGAGCGTAACGTTGGTACAGCCGATATTAAACCGTACCTTGGGCATGAGAGACAGCCAATGACCAGTGAGCATCTTGCAGAACTGCTGGGAACACTCAACACTGAGCTGACCGGGCAGAGTATGGGAGCTATCCTTCAAGTTCTCCAGCATGCCAACCTCTCCATGCCACGTCTCGTCGCCCTCTTCCACCTGCAGCGGAGTGGCAGTGCGACCATTTCCGAGTTGAGTGATCAGCTCAACTTAGCTCTCGCGACTACCAGCCAGATCATCGACCAGATGGTGCAGAGTGGCCTGGTCGAACGGCGCGAGGATACCAATGATCGCCGCCAAAAGCTCGTCACGCTCACACCTTCAGGGCATGCGATGATTGCTCAGGTACGACAGGTTCGCCAGAGTGAGATTGCGCATCGGCTTGATGAACTCCCACCCGAACTGACGACACGTCTGGCTGATCTGCTTATCGAGCTTGTAGCAGCGCTTCGCCGGGGGGGTAGCACCACCAGCGATGCAGCCGTCGCAGGGAGACGCGGAGGGTGCAGCCCTCCACAAAAAATCGAACCTAACTCTAGTCCCGTCAGGGAGAAGTGTGAACAGCCACCCTCCTAAAAACTTCCCAATTCTGGTATGCGGCGTATGCTGCACGGCTACCAAACGGAGAATAGCCCATGACCGCTACGACTAATACACCTCGTGTTCGGATCGACTATGCCGCGACCCTTGACCATCGCAGCAAGATAGTGATCCTCGTTGGCGTCCTGCTTAGCCTCTTCCTCTCGTCGCTCGACCAGACGATCGTGTCAACAGCCCTGCCGCGCATTGTGGCCGATCTCCAAGGTATCGAGCTCATCGCCTGGGTCTCCACGAGCTACCTGCTCGCCTCAACGGCGATGGTGCCAATCTACGGGAAGCTCTCCGATATCTATGGGCGCAAGATCATCCTGCTGTTTGGCATCACCGTCTTCTTACTCGGCTCCGTGCTCTGTGGTATTGCCGGATCGATGGTCCAGTTGGCGATCTTCCGTGGTATTCAGGGCTTTGGTGCAGCGGCGCTCACCTCAACCGCTTTCGCCATCCCGGCCGATCTCTTCGCACCCATGGAGCGAGCCCGCTACATGGGCCTCTTCGGGGCCGTCTTTGGTCTATCGAGTGTGATTGGCCCCTTTGCCGGTGGTCTGCTCACCGACTATATTAGTTGGCACTGGGTCTTCTTCGTCAACCTGCCAGTCGGCATTGTCGCTATGATCTTCATTGTGCTGAAGCTGCCGAAACTCCACAGTGGTCTGCACCCGAAGATCGACTACGCTGGTGCGATCACGCTCCTCGTTGCGGTGGTTCCCCTCCTCCTCGCCTTGACCCTGGATAAGACGAAGCACCCATGGGGGTCGCCGCTCATCACTGGTCTGCTGCTGCTCAGCGTTACCGGCCACATCCTCTTCCTGGTTGCCGAACGCCGTGCTTCCGCGCCAATCCTACCGCTCCACCTGTTCCGTATTCGCACCTTTACCCTGACCTCAGTCATTGGGGTGAGCGTGGGGGCAACACTCTTTGCCGCCATCTTCTTCCTTTCGCTCTACCTCGTGAATGTCCTTGGGGTAAGTGCCACTGAGGCCGGGGTAACCCTCATCCCGCTGACCCTCAGCCTAGTGGTCGGCTCCGTTGTCTCATCACAGATCGTACAGCGCACCGGTGCCTACAAACCGATCATCATTGCCGGTATGAGCATCATTGTAGCCTCGCTCTTCTGGCTGACGACCCTGACGCCCGAAACCTCGATCTGGATGGTACGCCTGCGTATGATCGCCCTCGGCCTGGGCCTTGGCCCGGCACTGCCGATGCTCAATCTGGCAATGCAGAATGCAGTGCCACGTGAAGATATCGGGGCAGCAACGGCGAGTCGACTGTTTTTTCAACAGATTGGGCAGGTTGTCGGCTCGGCCGTCTTTGGTACAGTCCTGACCACGGTACTCACCGCAGCACTGACGGTAAATCTGACCCCTGTTACCGC
>CAIWUD010000389.1 GCA_903915775.1 uncultured Chloroflexota bacterium
CCGCCACTATTCTCGTCAAGGTGGGTCTCAGCCTGGATGATGCGCAGAATACGCCTAGCCCCAGCGAGCCCCGTCTGAATGACGGAGAAGGCGTAGATCGAGATGAAGGTCGGGAAGCGCAGCACGTTCATCAACCCCATCACCGTCACTGCCTGACCAACACTGATCTGGCCCTGGCTATAGAGCCACATGACGTGGAGGAAGGTCAGGCCAAGGGCCACGCCGTAGATCAGCAGGGGTAGGTAGCGTGCCTCAATGTAGCCCTGACGCACAAAGAAGTCACGAAAGAGACGAGCGTTGTGCTGGTACTTCCCACGCTCGAAGGGTTCACGGGCACTCGCCTTGACCACCTCAATCCCCGAGATCGTCTCCTCCAGACCAGCGTTCATCCGCCCATAGTGGTCGCGCTGCGCCGTAATCACCGGACTCAGTCGGCCCATGTAGCGCGAGGCGGTAACAATGTAGATGGCTACAAAGCCAATCGGCACCAGGAGGAGTTGGTAGTGGGTCATCCCGATGAAGGCGAGGGGTGCTAGGATGCCAAAGATCGTCTCGGTGAGGAGGAGGATACCGGGAACGATGAAATCGGCGAGGGCTTTGGTATCATCGGTGGCCCTGGCCATGATGTCGCCGGCGGGCTGCCGATCGTGGAAGGACTTGCTCTTCCCCAAGAGGCTCTCGTAGAGCTCCTGGCGTGCATCACTCTCCACCCGAGCAGCTACGGTCTCGGCACAGATGAGGCCAATCAGGGCAAAAAGCGCATCACCAACGAGAACGGCTAGTAGGAGTAGGGTGGCGAGGAGCAGGCCCGATGGGAGGCTCGGGGCGACAATCTCATCGGCGGCACGCCCGATGAGGGTCTGTGCGCCAGCGTAACAGATCCAGGCGATGAGGAAGCCGAGGAAGAAGCCGGTCAGGATATGCCAGTAGCGGACGATATGGGACCAGAGCCAACGTCTCAGACTACGGGTATCGTAGGTATGCGCCTGTTCAACAAAGAACTCGCTACGGGAAGCCAAGGGGTTCTCCTTCTGATCGAACGTGTGGAGGCGGTTTCGCCCCTCCGTATCTCAAAACACCCAGGTTGTTTGAACGGTGAAGCGATCGGTCTACTTGCTGCGAACCGAGTGTGTGGGTCGTTACCGTTGCGCGGTTGCGCACTCCCCATGCTGCTCTCTGTCGTCATCTGTGCACCTCGCTCTCCATGGTCGTTACTCCTTTGTGGAGGTTTATACCCTCCCAATCCTACCTATTTCTACATCAGGCGTGCTATTATACACCGCATGAAGCGTATGGATTCACAGATCGTGGTTATTGGGGGCGGACTAGCTGGCCTTGCCGCAGCACACCGGCTACGTGGCGCGGGGCTCCGTGTAGTGGTGGTTGAACGGGCTCCAGTCGTGGGTGGACGTGCACGTACGGATCAGGTTGGTGGCTACCGCATCGAGCTCGGTGCCGAGTTTCTGGCCAGCTTCTACAGCCGCACGCTGGCACTCATTGCCGAACTAGGGCTGAGTAGTGAACTGCAGCGCATCCCGCGCAGTTCAGCGATCCTGCGCGCTGGTCGCTTCTACGAACTCTGGCCGAACGCACGGGCCGCCTTTACGCCACTGCTCGATCTGCGCCAGAAGCTGCGCCTCAGCCACCTCGTGGGCTCACTGCTGCGCCACGCCATCGAACTCGATCCCCAGGCCATCCAGAAGGCTCACCTGGTTGATGATCGTTCGGTCAGCAGCTACGCACGTACCCACCTCTCCGAGGAGTTACTGGAATATCTGCTTCAGCCCGCGATCTCCGGGATCTTCTACTGGACGCCCGAGCGCACGTCACGTGCGATCATGCTGATTGCCCTCAGGGCCGGACTGAGCCGCCCATTGGGGCTCCAGTTATTGACCCTGCGCGAGGGGTTAGGTCGTCTGGGGCGGGCCCTGGCCGAGCGTCTCGACGTGCGTGCCTCTGCCGAGGTGGTTGCGGTGCAGCGCGCTCCAGGTGGGGGCTACCTCGTCCAGGCCCGCGCCGGAGCGGCTGAGCTACCCCTACACGCCGATGGTCTAGTCGTGGCAACCACGGCCAGCGAGGTGCCCAAGCTTCTACCGTGGCTTGATGCAGAACGACAGGCCTTTTTTCGCGCCGTCCGCTACTCATCCACGGTCAATCTCGCTGTGGGTCTGCACGGGCAGCTTCCACGCCACCTCTATGGGCTGCTCTTCCCACGGCGCGAGACTCCGTTCCTCGCCTCGGCCACAGTGCAGAGCGTGAAGGGCACGAGCTTCGCCCCAGATAGGCATGATCTGATCTGCCTCCATCTGAGTGGTCCAGCTACCGTGGCACTACACCAGTACGACGATGCGACCCTGTCCCGTCTGATGCTGAGCGATCTGCGTCGCCTTGCCCCAGCCTACGATCCCACGCCAACCCTGCACATGCAGCGGCTCTACCGTTGTGCTGAGGCACTCCCCGAATTCGACGTCGGGAGTTTTCAGCGCCTGGCGCGCTTCGCACGGGGGGCCATTGAGCCGGAACGCATGGTCTTTGCCGGTGATTACCTGGGCGGACCTTTCGTAGAAGGTGCGGTTACGAGTGGCCAACAGGCCGCCGAACGCTTACTGACACAACTGGGTCATTAGCGGGGTTGCTGTCGAATGTACTGGCTGAGCTTCTGGTGCTACCAGAGCTGGGTTGGGGGGTTTTGTGGAGGGCGCAGGTAACAACGGCAGGGCAACCACGGGGGGTGCCACGAGGGCGAGACGCCCTCGCTCCGGGAGAGCTCCACGAGGGCGAGACGCCCTCGCTTCGGGAGAGCTCCACGAGGGCGAGACGCCCTCGCTCCGGGAGAGCTCCACGAGGGCGAGACGCCCTCGCTCCGGGAGAGGTGTGAACAGTTACAGGCACAAGCCCTCCTCGCCTCCCGTACGAGGGTTGGAGCCATCCCTACCCCGAAGGCGGCTCGGGATCCTGTGGTAGACTCAACGCCCAGCGTAGGGCAGCGTAGGTTCTGCCGTTGGCCAGTAGCGGCAGGAGGTGGGCGAGGAGTAGCATGGAGCGTGGTGCGGGCGCCATACCAGGGCCGACCAGGGCTATCGGCGCCGAGAGGATCAGGATCAGGTGGAGCATGCCGACGTCTGCGGGCCGTGCCCGGCGCCGGGCACCCATGGCTAGGACGATGAGTTGGAGGGCGGTAATCAGAACGACCCCCACTGCTACACGCCGCCGGACCCTTGGCTGCGCCTCATCTGGTACTGCGCCCACTCCCACCATGGGGAGTAGAAGTAGGGCGGCTTGTAGGCTCAGGGCATAGATCGCCATGGCCGGGGGCAGGCTCATGCCACCGCCGGGTTGTGGGCGCGCCCCCAGCCAGATCGCAGTGGTCCGTGCCCCCTGGGCATAGTCGTTGGCGAGATCGCGGAGAGCACCGTGAATAGCGTTGACCTGCATGATAAGCAGGAGCTCGTAGCCGCTGAGGAGGCTGACGAGTCTGGTGTCACGATGCCCCGTGGCCGCCGCACCGTAGCCGATCAGGGAGGTCCATCCCAGGGCCTGGATCAGGTCGGTGAGGGGGGGAAAGGGGCAACTCTTGCCCCAACGGTTGTAGGCGGCCAGGAGCAGTATGGCGGCAGCCAGGCGAGTGCGCCGTGCGTTGGCCCGATCAGGGGCAGCTACGAGCGTGTCTAGCGCAAAGGCAACCGGTAGCGCGGTGAGCGCCAGCACGCGCACCGTACGGGGTGTCAGGCTACCGCGCACGAGGGGATAGTCTGCACGTAGTGGTTGGGTGCGATCCAGTTCGAGGTCGCAGAGATCGTTGTGAAGGTAGGCGAAGGCGTGGAAGGCCGCGGCGACGCCCAGCAACCCGATGGCGCGCCGCCCATCCAGGCGCCGATCGGCGCTCGCGGCACCCAACAGTGGAAGTAGCGCCGTCGCACCAAAAGCCGACAGACGAAAGAGGTGGTAGAGATCTTTCAGTAGCTGGTACACTGAGGCCTTCCATGAGGGGTGTTTCAATGTTGGCAGCGCCGGCGTGGCAGCGGCAGGGCAACCACGGGGGGTTGCCCGTACGGGGGAGTGCCACGAGGGCGAGACGCCCTCGCTCCAGGGGGAGTGCCACGAGGGCGAGATGCCCTCGCTCCAGGAGAAGTGCCACGAGGGCGAGATGCCCTCGCTCCAGGAGAAGTGCCACGAGG
>CAIWUD010000390.1 GCA_903915775.1 uncultured Chloroflexota bacterium
CAGTGGGCCGATACGCCCGTGAACCAGCGGAAGCTCCGGTAGGGTTACTGCAACAGGGCTACGCCGCCATACCCGGCGGTAGTTCCCATCATGGAGGTAACGCTCCTCCTCGACCGTGGTGCGGATGTAGCGGCCCCAGCGAACGGTCACACGCAGCGCGGTCGCCTCCAGCGCCACGGCAAAGGTCAGCCCAATCGATGCAGGGAGCATCGCCGTTGCAGCCTTCGGTGCTGGTGCGTCGGCATTGCCATCCTCACCGTCGCTCCCACCAACCTCACCCTCGTCATACTCCTCGGGGATGCCACTACTACCCCGTGGCGCCAACATGCCTACCAGGTAGCGTCCACGGACAGTCGGCTCGTCAACGATCTCCTCAGGCCCATCCCACGGCCCGAGGAGTTGGCGAATGACCAGATCTTCGAGTGTCCCTCGCGGATCGGGGGAGGGCGGCACTGGGGTCGGTGCGACATCGACCTGCTGCATAGCTGCCTCTCTGGTTTGGGCATGGTGCAATTTTGGCTGCGCCGACGTGAGACGCTGGCGGCAGCGGGGCTGGGTTGGAGGGCGTTGCCCGCACCTCCCGGAAGGGTGTCAAGTTCGTTTGCGGCTGCGCCGACGTGAGACGCTGGCGGCAGCGGGGCTAGGCTGGAGGGCTTTGTGTGGAGGACGAAGCCATCCACACCTCCTGGAAGGGTGTCAAGTTCGTTTGCGGCTGCGCCGACGTGAGACGCTGGCGGCAGCGGGGCTGGGCTGGAGGGATTTGCCCACACCTCCCGGAAGGGTGTCAAGCTGGTTTGAAGCGTGACGAAGGCCTGGTCAAGTGTAAACACATTGCCTAAGCCTATTTCGCGGCAAACACCTCATCGACGCTCACGCCGAACCCCTCAAGGAGCTGTGAGGTAGCATGCTCACCGCGGCGAAACACGCCACGTTCCGTGTACATCTCACCCTCAAGCACAAGGACGGTGATCGTATCGTCGAGCGGGTTGACGATCCAGTACTCGGGAATAGCGGCCTCTGCATAGTCGGCCCGTTTCACTTTGGTGTCACGTTCAGGATCATCGTCGCTCACGATTTCGACTGCAAGATCGACCCCGAGCCAGTAGCGCTTCTGCTGACGAAGATCGTTCGCATCCTGTAAGACCACCAGATCTGGTTCACGAAACTTGCGCGGTCGAATCTGCACCCGGAGCGGCGAAAACAGGGTAATGCCGCCTCGTGGACGGACAAAGGCAACAAACAGTTCGTAGAGGAATGCCAGGATCTTCTGGTGCTCGGGGATGGGCATCGGCAGCACCTCAATAGATCCATTGTCAAATTCGAGCATACGGCTGCTATGATCCGTCATTGCAAGGTATTGCTCCTCAGTCCAGAGCCCCTGAATTGGGGCAAGGCTAAGGATGGTGTCGTCATCAGGATCGACGATGCGAAGTTCTGGGATGCGTATATTAACAGCCATACGTTACCGTCTCCCATCGCTATGCCAACCGTACCTCCAGTATACCCCCGTACCTACTGTTCAGCAACAGGGGTGGAGGGTGTCGAAGGGCAGCGGCTGGTTCGGCTCTACCCTGAACCCTTAGGCGGCGACGCGCCGCCTTGGCGCGCTAGGGCGGAAGGCGCATAGGGTGCCCCCGGCGACGTCGATAGCATGGCGCAGGAGATCCTCGCGCCATACAATCTCGAGCGCCGCCTCGTGGGTGACGGCTGGCACCACTGGAGGGGCGCCCCCTGCCTCCAGCGCCTCCTGCCAGCGCGCCGCGCAGAGGCACCAGCGGTCGTCGGGCCGCAGGCCGGGAAAGCTATACTCGGGTCGGGGCGTGCTTAGGTCGTTGCCCCATGCGCGGGCTACTGTGCAAGAACCTATGCTGCATGGTGGACATATATTCCCTCACCAATCGCCGCCACCGCCCGTACAATCGCGGGCGGGCTCGCTCTCGATCGCGGAGGCGCGAGAGCCTCGTAATCGACCGAATGTATATGAAACGCCGTAGAGGTGATAGGGCAAAGATGCGATCGTCATCACAGAATTTATTCACCGCCAAACTGGTACGGACGCAATGGCACCATCTCTCTTCGATCCCGGAAGAATCCCCCCTTCCAGATGGGATAAGCTCATCTAGACAAGCCTGTTCATTGGTGACACTGTTAAGGATGCGAGACGGGAAGTAGCCGCGTATCACGGGGTAACCCTGGCTGGTCATAGAAGCAGAAAGGAATGCACCACGATGAATAGCACCATGATGACCGGAGCGGCGCTGACCGTTCTAGGCCTCGGTGGGGTAGTCGCCACGGGGGCGGCGACTGCCGTCATCCCGGCGGTATTTGGACTGATCTTATTCGGCCTCGGGGCGCTGCTGCGCCAGCCGGAACGGGCGCGGGTCGCAAGCCGAGTGGCCTTGGGAGTAGCCCTACTGGGAATACTCGCCCCCCTGGGAAATCTCGGGCGGGTGTTGAGCGCGGGACCCTTTGAGCTCAACGCTGCCAGTTTCGCCAACATTACCATGGCCTTGATCTGTGGCCTTTACCTCGCCCTCTGGATCTGGGAGCGCAGGAGTGCTGGACAGAGCAACTCCGTGCGCTAGCCACCGGCACAAAGGGTAGTGCAGCCGACTATATTCTCACCAGCTACCAGCCCGATTTCGCGGTGCTGGAGGATGGGCAGCCTGTTGGCATCATCACCCGCGCCGAGGTAGTGCAGGCTCTGTCGCGCAACGAGGCGGCTTGTACCGTCACGGCGGTGATGAAGCCGGTAGAGTTGCGGATCGATGTTACGCTGCCGCTGGACGAGGTGCGGCAGCTGATGAGCGACCACAACGTGCGAGTGGCTGCGGTGTTTGACGGCGCTGAGTATCGCGGGCTCGTGAGACTAGAGGATCTAGCCGAGGCCTATCCCCTGGCGGCCCTGCGCCGTCGCGAGGCGCTGCCGGAGGGCGGCACAGCATAGCCCATGCGCAACATTGCCGCGCCTGCTGCCCTGTCTTGTGGGTGTGAAACTACAATAATCATCAACCAACAGGAGAAACACGATGCAAGCACGTCCGCCCACCCCACAAATCCCTCCACTCCCCGCCCGACTGGGTGCTGTGACCATTGGCCTTAGCCTGATCATCGCGATCGGCTTCAGTGCCCTGCTCAGCAGCATCACCGTGGTCGAAGCCGGTACCCGCGGCGTGACGAAGACCTTCGGCGAGATCACGGCGGTGAAGAGTGAGGGGCTCCACTTCCGCATGCCCTTTATCACCCAGGTGACGACGGTGGACATCCGCACCCAGCGCTACGAGAGCGCCTCTTCGGCTGCCTCGCGCGACTTGCAGGTGGTGAGCACGCAGGTGGTGCTGAACTACCGCCCCGACTCCGGGCAGGTTGAGAACCTGCTGCGCACGATCGGCTCAAACTACGTGCCGGTGGTGGTCGAGCCAGCCTTGCAGGAGGCCTTAAAGGCGGCTACGGCCCAGTTCACCGCCGAGGAGCTGATCACCCAGCGGCCCCTGGTCTCCGCGCAGATCCGCCAGGCTCTGATCGATCGGTTGGCTCCGCGTGGCATCATCGTTGAGGATCTGTCGATCACCGAGTTCGCCTTCAGCGAGGAGTTCCGGGCGGCGATCGAGTCGAAGCAGGTTGCCGAGCAGAACGCGCTGCGAGCCGAGCAGGAGCTACGCCGGGCGCAGATCGAGGCCCAGCAGCAGGTGGCACGGGCTGAGGCCGAGGCTGAGGCACGGCTGGCGATTGCCCAGGCTGAGGCTGAGGCCCTACGGCTCCAGCGTGAGGTCATCTCGCCTGAGTTGCTGCAGCTGCGCTTCATCGAGGCCTGGAATGGCACCCTGCCGCAGTTCATGGCCGGCGACCAGACTAACCTGATGCCGATGATTACTCCCAGTGCCGTACCGCCCGCAGCCGCGGACGCTCCTGAGAGCTCTAGGTCTGCGCCTGCCGCCGATACGACCGGGCCGAGCACACCGTAGCGAGGACATGACGCGGGCCGGAGGTCGTCAGTCGGGAGACTGGCCCGGCCCGTGCGTGGGAGGAGGATGACCAACCTCACCGGTTCACCGATGCAATGGAGCAGTGGTTGTGTGCCTAGCGCCTCGCGAGGGGTAGGTAGACCACGCTAGGTGTGGGTGGTGGCGAGACTGGATCAAAGGGGCTGCGTGGGACAGTGGACTGGCTATACGTGTTGTCGCCCCCGCGACACCCGTGCGATTGCTGCGCAGCAGGTGCGGATTGCTCGTGACTCGCCTCCTCCACACTTCTCGCTCGGTGAGCAGCAGAAAACGAACAGGGTGAGAGATTGTGGTATTGAACATATGTTCGTATAATGCTATAGTAATGCCAACGATGTGTAGGCGGTACAGCTCATCTGAGGCATCCAATGACCAACCTGCTTCCCACTGCCGACTTCGATGGAGCCTGGAAGTACGCCCTGGAGCACTACTTCCCCGATTTCCTGGCCCTCTTCTTCCCCGACGCCTACCAGGCGATCGACTGGAACGTGCCGATCAGCTTTCGTTCGACCGAGCTCCAGCAGATCGCCCCTGACCAGCAGAGCGGGAAACAGCGGGCGGACACCCTCGTCATGGTGCAGCGCACCGACGGTCAACCGGCGCAGATCTTCGTGCACGTCGAGGTGCAATCGCAGCACGACGGCAACTTTGCGGCACGGATGTTCCGCTATCACGCACGGCTCTTTGACCGTGACCAGGTGCCGGTAGTGAGCCTGGCCATCCTGGGGGACGAAGATCGTGACTGGCTTCCCACCCAGTTTGGCTACGCGATCTGGGGCTGTAGCCTGGCCCTGCACTTCCCCATGGTCAAGCTCTGTACGCTAGACGCAGCGAGCCTGGCGACGCTGCGCAACCCCTTTGCGACCCTGACCTTGATCCATCGTGACGCCCAGGAGACGCGGGGGCGTCCAGAGGAGCGGATGCGGCGCAAACTGGCACGCTTCCGTGCGCTCTTCCGGTTGGGCTACCGACCAGAGGAGTTGCGGACGCTCATCCGGTTGCTTGACCATCTCCTGCGGCTCACGCCGGGGCTGCAGGAGATGGCCCGTGCTACAATGCGACAGATAGAACGAGAGGAGACGGGGATGGAGACACTCATCACGAGCTTTGAGGAGCTTGCCCGCGAGGAAGGCGTGCAGGAGGGGTTGGCGAAAGGGCGGCAGGAAGGGCGGCAGGAGGGCGTGCAGGAGGGGTTGGCGAAAGGGCAACGCGATCTCGTCCTCCGCCAGTTGACGCATAAGCTCGGGGCGCTTGACGAGGCGTTGCGTGTACGCGTGGCCAACCTGGAGCCCGAGACGCTGCTGCGGCTCAGCGATGCCCTGCTCGACTTTGTGACGCGGGCTGATCTCGATGCCTGGCTCGCCGCACTGCCTGAGTAGGAGGCAGTGTGGTAGCCCCACCAGCTAGAGCGCATGGGTATGGAGGGGTGCGGGGCGTTGGAGTGGTTCACGTATTGCCCACCGCTTCCTCCATCCCATCGGTGGCCCGCGTCATGCGCATCGCTGGCGTTGGCCCGGACGAAGTGGCGGGCGTAGGGTGTTCGTTCCACGCCTGCGCCAGTGGCGAAAGAAGGTGTAGGCGCCATCATACAAAGGGTGTGGCGTAACGTTTCGGGAAATAGGCCAGAAAGCCTGCTACGGTAACCTCACTTGGCGAGCACATGGCGTTCTCATGCAGTGGCCATCCGACCTCCCGAAAACGTACGTCATATCCTCACACGAACATACGAACATAAGTACAACACATATGTTCGTATTATGGTATACTAATGCCAACGATGCGTACGCGGTACAGCTCATCTGAGGCATCCAATGACCAACCTCCTTCCCACTGCCGACTTCGATGGAGCCTGGAAGTACGCCCTGGAGCAGTGCTTCCCCGACTTTTTGGCCCTCTTCTTCCCCGACGCCTACCAGGCGATCGACTGGAACGTGCCGATCAGCTTTCGTTCGACCGAGCTCCAGCAGATCGACCCCGACCGGCAGAGCGGGAAACAGCGGGCGGACACCCTTGTTCTGGTGCAGCGCACCGACGGTCAACCGGCGCGGATCTTCGTGCACGTCGAGGTACAGTCTCAGCGCGACGGCAACTTTGCGGCACGGATGTTCCGCTACCACGCACGGCTCTTTGACCGTGACCAGATGCCGGTGGTGAGCCTGGCCATCCTGGGGGACGAAGATCGTGACTGGCTTCCCACCCAGTTTGGCTACGCGATCTGGGGCTGTAGCCTGGCCCTGCACTTCCCCATGGTCAAGCTCTGTACGCTGGACGCAGCGAGCCTGGCGACGCTGCGCAACCCCTTTGCGACCTTGACGTTGATCCATCGCGATGCCCAGGAGACCCGGGGGCGTCCAGAGGAGCGGATGCGGCGCAAACTGGCACGCTTCCGTGCGCTCTTCCGGTTGGGCTACCGACCAGAGGAGTTGCGGACGCTTATCCGGTTGCTTGACCATCTCCTGCGGCTCACACCAGGGCTACAGGAGATGGCCCGTGCTACAATGCGACAGATAGAACGAGAGGAGACGGGGATGGAGACACTCATCACGAGCTTTGAGGAGCTTGCCCGCGAGGAGGGCGTGCAGGAGGGGTTGGCGAAAGGGCGGCAGGAGGGGTTGGCGAAAGGGCGGCAGGAGGGGTTGGCGAAAGGGCGGCAGGAGGGGTTGGTAGAAGGACAGCAAGAGGGACAGTTGCAAGAACGACGGGGCATGGTGCTCCGCCAGTTGACGCATAAGCTCGGGGCGCTTGACGAGGCGTTGCGTGTGCGCATTGCTGCGCTTGACCCCGAGACCCTGCTGCGGCTCAGCGATGCCCTGCTCGACTTTGTGACGCGGGCTGACCTCGATGCCTGGCTCGCCACACTGCCTGACCCTCGTGGTGCTGCCTGATCGGGAAGTGCTTGGGCCTGGGCCGCTCTTGATGCGTCACCTGCTATCGTGGCTCTAGCCGCGAGCTGACGAGAGAGGTGTGGAGGGCGCAGTCTGCCACCCAAGACCCCCACCGAGCCTCGGTAGCGCCAGACTATTCAACTGGCGCTACCGAGAGTGGGCCGTACCATGCCATGCTACGCCGCTTCTCACCTCTCGCTTCCCCTGATTGCCGCCTACGAACCTGCCCGTTTATCGTTCCTTGCTCCGCTGCGACCTGCCGCTGCGGCTGCGTGATCGCGGTCGCACGCTAGGCCATGTCATGCACGTTGACTGATGCCGCGTCATGCACGGTGTGCGATGATCTCCGTGTTCCTGTGTACCAGGCCTGGCTATGTGGGGGGCGGCGTACCGTACATACATGGTGATGACGGACATGGTGATGACGGAGTGGCCACCGAGTACTCTCCTGCGCACCCCCCTGCTGGGCCTGGATGCACCGCACGGTTCATCTAGGTCGTTTTCTCATAGCTAGCCAATCTCGCTAGCCACGAACGAGGGGGTTTTCTTGTC
>CAIWUD010000391.1 GCA_903915775.1 uncultured Chloroflexota bacterium
GATATCCAGACCCGAGTCGGTCTCGTCCATCACCGCCATGGTGGGGCGAAGCATCGTCATCTGCAGGATCTCCAGGCGCTTCTTCTCACCGCCCGAGAAGCCCTCATTGAGGTAGCGGCGGGTGAAGCTCTCATCCATCTCCAGCGCCTTCATTCCCTCGCGCAGACGCTTGCGGAACTCAGCAACCGGGATGGCCGTCTCCTTCGGATCGCGACCCTCCTCGGCACGGTGGGCGTTGATCGCGGCACGCAGGAAGTTGGCTACGGTTACCCCAGGAACCGCCACTGGGTACTGGAAAGCTAGGAAAAGACCGAGCTTGCTCCGCTCATCGGCATCGAGCTCGAGGACATTCTGCCCCTTGTACCAGATCTCACCACCCGTAACCGTGTAGCCTGGGTGGCCAGCAATTACACTGGCAAGGGTACTCTTCCCGCTCCCGTTCGGACCCATAATGGCGTGGACAGTACCGCCGCGTACGGTCAGGTTGACGCCGCGCAGGATCTCCTTCTCGCCAATGTTGGCATGGAGATCGCGAATGACTAGCTCGTTACTCATGTTCTCCTCTAGGTGGTGGGTCTTCGATTGCAGATTGCGTTATTTGGTGACAAACCATCCCTATGGGTTGGTTCGGCTGTGTGTATCACTACGCACGATAAAACGACAGGTATGGGCACCCTCCCGAATGGTGCTTTCGAGGGCGAGTTTTTCGCCCAGCACATACTCAATCATCTGGCGCTCCATCGAGCAGACCTCGGGGTGGCCCTGGGCGAGATCGTAGAATGGGCAGGCAAAGAGCCTAATCCCATCACCTTCGGCCATAACTTCCGCTGGTACACCGCGCTGCTCAAGGAGACGCCGTAGCTCGTTGAGCCGCTCCGTCATACCTTGCCCGGCCATGCGGTCGCTATACTCATCGGCGAGGCGCCGACTGACCCGCTCGAGGATCTGATCGACCTTGTCATGCCCCTCGAGCGCGATTAACTCGCGGAGCAAGCCAGTGAGTAGACGGTCGTACTGCTGGGGAAAGCGACTGCGCGCAGCGTCACTGAGCGTGTAGACCATCCGCGGACGCCCCGGACCATGGCGCTCGGCACGGACATCTACCAGCCCCTCTGCCTGGAGGTGAACGATATGCTCACGCGCAGCAGTCGTACTCACCCCCAGCATGGTGGCTAACTCTTTGACAGTGGCTTCATTCTGGCGTTGCAGGTAGTGTAGAATCTGCCCCGCCGGACTGGTTGCCGCATAGCCGATGACAAGCATAGACACTATCCTCAACAAACTTCTCTAGGAGTCTACCAGCGTCTCTAGGTTTTGTCAATTAAATTGGAAAATAGTTACTTTATTCACTAGCTACCCATGCTAGCTTCTCCCTAGCGGAACCACAGCTAGGTTGAGGTGGTTGGTGGAGGGCCGAGCCCTCCACACCTCCCATCGCACGGTCAGAGCGGGGAGGGTCGAGCCCTCCCCACCTCCCACAAGCTGGTCACGCTGCACTCAGCTACGCCTTACCCCGACTGAGAACGGGTACCGTTGCTGCAACAATCGACTAGGGCATGGCGTCTAAGAGATGTCTCCATTTCGGCTGTGCCGATGGTACTATCTGGGGGGCTTTGCCCTCCACACCTCCCTCTAAGGAGTATGTGATGCGAGTGCGTCTCTCACGTAGTAGTAGCGAGCGCATGATAGCCGGTGTCTGTGGTGGGCTTGCCGAATACTTCACCATCGACCCAGTTATCGTTCGGCTCATCTTTGTACTGGTAACGCTCACCAGTGGGTTTGGACTCCCTATCTACCTCTTACTCTGGATGATCATGCCGCGTAGCATGCCCATTCCGGGTCAGCGTTCGGCGGAGCAGTTCAGTGAGGAGATTAGCCAGCTGGGTCAGCAGCTCTCACAGGAGGCAACCCAGCTGGGTCAGCAGCTCTCACAGGAGGCAACCCAGCTAGGTCAGCAGCTCTCGCAGGAGGCCTCACGACTGCGCGAGGAGGTGCTCAGCAGCCAACGATCTAGTGGACGTCGCGGTACAGCAGCGGGTGGGGGTGATCCGCCGAACTACCGTCCCGATCCGTTTGTGGGGCAGCCATCAGGACAGGAGCGACCCATGACCGGGAAGACCGTCAATCTTGGTCCACTCCCAACGGATCCGCCCATACCCTACGTACCACCTGGAACAGCGCGACCGCGCAGTTGGAATAAGCTAGGGGTGATCTTGCTCGGTATTGGTGGCTTGATCTTCCTCGAGCAACTGGGCATCAATATGTCGCTCATCTTCCCGGTCTTGATGATCGCTGCCGGATTGATTCTGATGAGTCGGCGGCGCTGAGCCCCAGGTGTAACGAGAACCGCTGCTTTGGCACTTCCACCTGGGTACGTATGGAGTCTATTCACGGTTTTCCTACTATGTGCTATGATGCGCAATCAAGAGAAGGCAGGTCATCTACCCAGTAGGAGCAACAGCTATCGAGACAGGAACTACCGCCCGGCGTGTGGTCGAGCTCGCCGAGGATAAACAGGCCCATGAGATCGTGCTGCTTGATATTCGTACGCAGAGCACGATCGCAGACTACTTTGTGATCTGCTCGGCAGATAGTGATCGTCAGATGAAGGCGATTGTCGACCATATCGACATGAAGATTCACCAGGAGTTTGGGCTCCACGCACGGATGGAGGGTACGCCCGAGACCGGTTGGATCGTTCTTGACTATGGCGATGTCGTTGTGCACATCTTCAGCCCGACCCAGCGCGACTATTACCGCCTCGAACGTCTCTGGAGCAAGGTGCCACCAGTCATCGTGGTTCAATAAGTAGGTGTCTGCCTATGTCTGGTTCAATATCCAACACCGCCGGAGAGCACTGGTTTGCAGTGTTTTGTCTTGGTGCCATCCTTGGCATGGTTGCTGGGGTTGGGTTGAGTGTCTGGCTTGGTGAGGAGGAGTTGACACGGCTGTTGCGCAGTGTGCGCCGCATCGGTGGGGATGATAGCAATCCTCACTTTGACATGCTCGCGCAGTAGCCTGCCCCTATGCGCACGGTGTGGAGAGCTTTGCTCTCCACACCGTGCCTTGGCCTGTCACGCTGATCTGAACCATGACGCCTGGTGTCACTCATCATCGACTGAGGTGCCCAGGAAGGGGTAGAGCATCCTGGTGGTGAGGTTCGAGTGAGCATCTGAACCGTCACTAAAGCGAAAAGCGCCCAACACTTTCATGTAGTTGGCACGCTCAAAGGCAGCTGGCTCTGCAACCGCCTGCTGACTCATGCTGCCCTGCATCGTGGCGATCGAGTCATACTCGTGCTCCTCCATCCAGAGGCGGAGATCGCTGAGGAGACTGCTCACGTAGGCCGGAGCTTCGCCCCGGAGGAGCGCCGATGCCATCATGGCGACGCGAGCACCGGCCATCATGCACTTCAGCACGTCGTGGGCGGTATGCACACCACTGGTGATCGCGAGGTCGACCGGAACGCGCCCGTAGAGCAGGGCAACCGCCCGCAAGGGCAGACGCAACTCGTCAGAACTGCTCAGGTGTAGGTTGGGTACTACGGTCAGGTTCTCGAGGTCGAAGTCTGGTTGGTAGTAGCGGTTGAAGAGCACCAGCCCGTTCGCACCGACTTCGGTCAGGCGCGCCGCCAGGTTGGGCAGTGCCGTAAAGTAGGGGCTCAGCTTGACCGCTAGTGGAATGGTGATCTCGGCGCGTACTGCCCGTACCAACTCGACGTAGGTCTGCTCGAGCTCGCTACTGGTCAGGCTGATCTCGGTGGGGATGTAGTAGATGTTGAGCTCAACCGCATCCGCCCCCGCCGCCTCCATCAGCTGTGCGTAGTGTACCCAGCCCCCCGGTGAAACCCCGTTCAGGCTTCCAATCACGGGAATGTCGACGGAGCGTTTCAGCTTGGCGAGATGCTCGATGTAGCGCTCCGGGCCGACACTGTAGCGTCCTGTGTCAGGGAGGTAGCTCAGGGCCTCGGCAAAACTCTCGGTGCCATGGCTCAGCAGATGGTCGATCTCCAGACTCTGGTGAATGATCTGCTCTTCGAAGAGGGAGTAGACCACAATGGCTGCGACCCCAGCCTCAGCGAGCTGTTGGACGCTCTCGATTCGCTGCGAGAGTGGTGACGCTGAAGCAACAATCGGTGTACTCAGCTTGAGGCCGAGGTAGCTGGTCGTGAGATCAGGCATATGCGCCTCCTGTTGAGGATGTGGGAACGGGCTTGGCCCACCACACCGCTCGCTACTCCTGCTTCATCTGCGTGAGGCGACGGTAGTGCTCGGCGTTCGTGCGTTTTGCTTCGGCCAAGAGGGCTTCGGCGCGTTCAGGATCGCTCCTTGCCAGCATCTGGAAACGCCCCTCACCAACCATGTACTGCTCGGGGCTGATTGATGGTGGTTTACTATCGATCTGCATAGGGTTCTTACCCTCCGCAGCGAGGGCTGGGTTGTAGCGGTAGAGGGTCCACATGCCTGACTGAACTGCCAACTTCTGCTGCTCTAGGCCACGACGCATATCGATACCGTGAGCGATACAGTGGCTGTAGGCGATGATGATCGATGGCCCATCGTAAGCCTCCGCCTCTTGAATGGCGCGGAGGGTCTGGAGATCGTCGTACCCCATGGCAATCCGGGCGACGTAGACGTTGCCATAGGCCATGGCGATCAGCCCGAGATCCTTCTTGGCCGTCCCTTTGCCCATGGAGGCAAATTTGGCTACGGCTCCCAGCGGCGTCGCTTTACTCGACTGGCCGCCAGTGTTCGAGTAGACTTCGGTGTCGAGGACGAGCACGTTGACATTGCGCCCGGAAGCTAGCACATGGTCGAGTCCGCCATACCCGATGTCGTACGCCCAGCCATCACCACCGATGATCCAGACCGTGCGCCGTACGAAGAGGTCGGCCAGGGAACGGAGATCACGGAGGGCTGCCACCGCCTGGGAACCCTCTGCCAGGGCTGTATCGATCTGCCCCTTGAGCATGGTAACTCGTGAGCGTTGGGCACTAATTGCCCCGTCATCGCGCTGCTCTGCCGTGAGCAGCGCCTCAACGAGGGTGGGCTCAAACTGATCGCGTAGCCTGACGAGTAGCTCACGCGCATACTCGAGCTGTTTATCTATCGTCAGACGCATACCCAGGCCAAACTCGGCATTATCCTCGAAGAGTGAATTGGCCCAGGCTGGACCACGCCCCTCGCGGTTGCTGCTCCAAGGGGTGGTGGGGAGATTTCCACCATAGATCGACGAACATCCGGTCGCATTCGCGATCACCGAGCGGTCGCCGAAGAGTTGACTGACCAGCTTGATGTAGGGGGTCTCGCCACAGCCGGAGCAGGCCCCGGAAAACTCGAAGAGGGGCACCAGGAGCTGTGAGTTCTTGATACTGCCGAGGTGGAGTTGCGAGCGATCCACCTCGGGTAGGCCCAGGAAGAACTCCCAGTTGGTCGCCTCCACCTGGCGGAGTGGAGCCTGTGGCGCCATATTGATCGCCTTGCGTCCAGTCTGACGCTTGTCTTTGACCGGGCAGGCTTCGACGCAGAGGGCGCAGCCGGTACAATCCTCAGGCGCAACCTGGAGGGTGTAGCGCTGCCCTGGGAGCTCCTTATAGCGCGCCTCAACGCTCTTGAAACTACCTGGTGCACCATCTAAACTCTCGGTGGGGTAGACCTTGGGCCTGATCACCGCATGGGGACAGACAAAGGCACACTTGTTGCACTGGATACAGATATCTGGCTCCCAAACGGGAATCTCGAGGGCGATGTTGCGCTTTTCATAGCGCGTCGTACCCGTGGGATAGGTGCCGTCGAAGGGTAGCTGACTAACTGCCAGATCATCGCCATGCAGGGCGATCATCTGGCCGAGCACATCGCGTACAAAGGGCGGGGCATCGGCTGAGACCGCAGCACGCATCGGTATGCTCGTAAGATAATGGTCGTCAACGGGCAGTTTGACCTCAAAGAGCTTGTCGAGGGTCTGATCAACCGCCATGAAGTTCTGCTTGACGACTGCGTCACCGCGCTTGCCGTAGCTCTTCTTGATGCTGCGTTTAATCTCGGCGATAGCCTCCTCACGGGGAAGTACCCCAGAGATGGCGAAGAAACAGGTCTGCATGACGGTGTTGATCCGACCACGCATACCAGTGGCACTCGCAACCGTGGTTGCGTCGATGACCCAGAGGTGTAGACCCTTCGCCCTGATGGTCGTGCGTACGGCATCAGGCAACTTCGACCAGACCTCCTCGGGGCCGAAGGGGCTATTGAGGAGTAAGACGCCACCGGGGCGAGCGTAGCGCACCATGTCGATGCGTTCGAGGAAGTTGAACTGGTGGCAGGCGACAAAGTGCGCCTGGTTGTCGCCGATCAGGTAGGGGGCCCGGATGGGTTCGGGTCCGAAGCGTAGGTGTGAGATGGTGTAGGAGCCCGACTTCTTCGAGTCGTAGACAAAGTAGCCCTGAGCCTCGTTGGGCGTCTCTTCACCAATGATCTTGATCGAGTTCTTGTTGGCCCCTACCGTACCATCAGCACCAAGGCCGAAGAAGACACAGCGCACCGTGCTCTCGGGCTCAACACTGAAACTCGCATCGTAGCTGAGGCTCGTACCGCTGACATCGTCGTGAATGCCAACGGTGAAGTGGCTGCGCGGACGAGGCTGCGCTAAC
This sequence comes from uncultured Chloroflexota bacterium, assembly GCA_903915775.1. Classification (GTDB taxonomy): domain Bacteria; phylum Chloroflexota; class Chloroflexia; order Chloroflexales; family Chloroflexaceae; genus Viridilinea. Next base: position 6,647 of record CAIWUD010000391.1, read on the forward strand.
TCGTCGTAGACAGCCTTGACCATGCCCGGGGTAAACTCTTTTGACGAGAGACCGTAACGACCACCCATGATGGTGGGTAGCTGCGCAAAGCGCTCGGCTACGTTGTAGATGGCTGAAACGACATCGAGGAAGAGGGGCTCGCCAGCACTGCCCGGCTCCTTACAGCGGTCGAGCACCGCGATTGCGCGGGTGGTAGCTGGTAGGGCGGCAATAAGCGCATCGGCGGCAAAGGGCCGGTAGAGGCGTACGCGTACCACGCCAACCTTCTCGCCACGAGCGGCAAGGTGGGTCGCTGTCTCGGCTACAGCCTCTCCACCCGAGCCCATGATCACGATCACACGCTCAGCATCGGGGGCACCAGCATACTCAAAGAGCTTGTAAGAGCGCCCGGTGAGTGCACCAAAACGATCCATGAGGCGCTGCACATGGCTGGGACACGCCGCATAGAATGGGTTAACACTCTCACGAGCTTGGAAGTAGACATCAGGGTTCTGAGCTGTGCCCCGGATGACGGGATGTTCGGGTGAGAGGGCACGTGCGCGGTGGGCGCGCACGAGATCGTCGTCGATGAGGGCACGGATGGTCGCCTCGTCGAGTGGGGTGATCTTGTTGATCTCATGAGAGGTACGGTACCCGTCGAAGAAGTGGAGGAAGGGCACCCGCGCCGTCAGGGTGGCAGCATGCGCTACCAGGGCGAGGTCCTGAGCTTCTTGAACCGATCCTGATGAGAGGAGGGCCCAGCCAGTCGCTCGCGTAGCCATGACATCGGAGTGATCGCCAAAGATTGATAGACCCTGAGCGGCGAGCGAGCGTGCCGCAATATGAAAGACCGTTGGTGTCAACTCACCCGCGATCTTGTACATATTCGGGATCATCAGGAGGAGCCCCTGTGACGCCGTGAAGGTGGTGGTCAGTGCCCCTGTCTGCATCGCACCGTGGAGTGCACCAGCAGCACCACCCTCCGATTGCATCTCGTAGACGGTGGGTACCGTGCCCCAGAGGTTGGGCTTACCGGCAGCGGCATACGCGTCCGCCGCTTCACCCATTGGTGTGGAGGGGGTGATTGGATAGATCGCAACCACTTCACTCAGCATGTAGGCAACGTTGGCTGCAGCCTCATTCCCATCAATCGTGATCTGGGGGATGGCTTCGACGTAGTGCGCGGTATGCTCAGCTGCCTGACGTACATCCATCAGGGCGCCTCCTTAAAACTATAGGTGACCAGCTTACGGGAGGTCTGGAGGGCACGGCCCTCCGCAAGAAAACCTGGCCCAACCTTGGCTCTGCTGGGGAGAAGTGTGAAACAGCCATCAGGCCAGGGTTGATGTAATCAGCCCTGGTTCAGTATAGGTTTGGCTCAGGAGTTGGGAGGGATGATTAGGGCAACCTTACGTGGTGATCTCTTTCTTGCGATCCTCTGGTCGTGCTGCATCCGGTGTGCAGGGTTCACGCACGATGCGATCGAAGAGTGGGGTTGTGGGTGGTAGAGGTATGCCCGACACGCGGCGTGCCCACTGCAGGGGGCGCGACTGCCACCGTAGGTGAGGGGTCGGGTTCATAGGTGGGTTGGGGAATGGGTGGTGAGGTGATGGTTGGGGCAGGGGTGTTGGTTGGCCCACGGGTGTTGGTCGCAGTTGGTGCGCTTGTGGGTAGGGACGTGCTGGTTGGTGCCAGGGTTGCTGTTGGCTCCGGGGTTGCCGTGAGTGTCGGCTCTTCTGTTGGCTCCGGAGTAGGGGCTGGCGTTGCGGTTGGTGCCAGGGTGGGTACCGGAGTTGCCGTCGGCACCAGGGTGGCGGTTGGCGCTGGTGCCAGGGTGGGCAGTGGGGTTGCCGTTGGCACCGCGGTGGCAGTTGGCAGAGGCGAACTTGTCGGCGCAACGGTGCGCGTCGATGTTGGAGCTACTACCGCGGTGCCGGTGGCTGCGACGGTGCCGGTGGCTGCGACGGTGCCGGTGGCTGCGACGGTGCCGGTGGCTGCGACGGTGCCGGTGGCTGCGACGGTGCCGGTGGCTGCGACGGTGCCGGTGGCTGCGACGGTGCCGGTGGCTGCGAC
>CAIWUD010000392.1 GCA_903915775.1 uncultured Chloroflexota bacterium
TCGCTAGATAGCCGAAGATTCCCGTACCGAGCGGGTTGGCCAGCATGGCGATCGGCAACGCTGCGGTAGCCATCCAGAGGGGCCAGATCCGTGCCCAGGGAAGTGCTTGGGGCTGGCGGAGGATGCGGCTCAGGCTCTCACCAACGGCATAGGCTCCGGCAAGGAGGAGCCCCATAATGAAAGCGCCATGCAGATTGACCCAGAGCAGCATGATCAATGGGAGTGCCGCGAGCCAGTGGGGGGGCAGTTTGCCAGCAGTGTAGCGCCCCAGGATCAGGAGTGTCGCCATAAAAGGGAGCCATGACCAGTTCTGGGTTCGGGTGGTGAAGTTGTTGAGAGTCATGAGTGCCGCAGCCACGGCGGCCAACCCGCCCAACGGCCACGAGCCACAGCGTCGTCGCGCCTCCCAGGCGACCATGGCGTAGGCTAGGCTCCCCATGAGGTTACGGGTAAAGACCACCAGTTGCAGCCCACCAAGCTGGTAGATCTGGTAGAAGAGCCACTCAGCGAGCCAGCTCTGGTAGATGTAGGGCGTCTCAGCGGGGAGCGCCCACGCAAAGCGGTTGGTCGTCGGTAGACCTTCAGTAGCTGTCACTGCACCGGCCCGTAAGTGCCACCAGAAGTCGTTGGGCACGGTCGGTGTCATGCTGATCAGCGCAGCAATACTACTCAGCGCAACAACGGCCCAGAGATGGTCGAGGCGTAATGGTGGCCATCTGCGCGTCGGGATGACCTGTGGGGGCGGATCATGCACGATCATACACCACCTCAGCATAGTACGAGTAGGTCATAGGGGAAAACAGGACCTTACGCCTATGTGCGGTGGTAGTGCTCTGGTTAGGCTTAACCATATAATAGCATGGAAGTTTCAGGTTTCTGGGTGATCTTCCATCAGGCGGGCGCAGCCCTCCACACAAACGCCTTAACCCAGCCTTGGCAGGCACTGCCAGCGCGTGAAGTCGGCACGGCCAAAAAGGAGATAACGATGACTGACTGCATGATTGTGGTGCCAACCTACAATGAGGCCCGAAATATCGGTCGGCTGATCCCCCGTCTCCTTGAGTATCCACGCGTTCGGGTGCTGGTTATCGACGACAACTCCCCCGATGGTACTGGTGACATTGTTGCCGCATTCGCGCTACGAGAACCGCGGGTAGCACTGCAACGACGCCCAGGCAAGCTCGGATTGGGTAGTGCCTACATCGCTGGGTTTCGGCGCGCCCTTGCTGAGGGTGCTGAGTTCATCTTCGCGATGGACGCCGACTTTTCGCACAACCCACACTACGTGCCGACACTGCTCGCCATGGCTGAGGTAGGGGCTGATCTGGTTATTGGCTCGCGCTACATCCCTGGTGGTGGAACGAGCCACTGGAGCTTTTGGCGACAGTTGGTCAGTCGGGGCGGCAATCTGTACGCCCGCATGCTCCTCGGTCTACCGGTGGCCGATGTGACTGGTGGCTTTCGCTGCTACCGCCGTCGTGTCCTGGAGGCACTCGACCTCGATCGTCTCCGTTCGCACGGCTACGCCTTCCAGATCGAACTGCTCTACCGCGTCTATCAGGCGGGCTACTCGATTGTTGAGACACCCATTATCTTTCCCGATCGCCAGGTTGGCAGTTCAAAAATGTCGCGGCGGATCATGGCTGAGGCCCTGATCAATGTCTGGCGGCTGCGCTTTGAACTACTCGCTCCGCCCTTTGGCCATCGGGCAGTAACACCCAGAGGAGCAACACGTGCCTACCGAGGATATACTCCAGAAGATCGAGGCTACCCTGAGCAGCTACCGCGATGAGCTTGAGCGTACGCGGCGCGAGGCAAACGAGGTTGAGGTCTTGGTACGCCAGAGTGGTAGTGAGGTTGAGAAGCTTACGCAGCGTGAGCTAAGTGTCGCTAACCGCGTGCGCGATCTCGAGGTCAACCTCGAGCGCTACGGTAAGGATGAGATCCGTAACTTCTTTGCGACTGCCCAGGAGTTACAGCTACGCCTGCAGAGTATGCGTAGCCAACTTGAGCAGATCCAGGGGCGACGGGAAGCGCTACGGCTCCGTCAACGTCAACTCTCGGAGATGATTACGCTGCTCAGTGAGATTACGACGCTCATGCACGATGGTGTCAAGCCCGCGGCTGGTGTAGCCATCGATACCGAAACGATGGTAGCGAACATCATCCAGTCGCAGGAGAGCGAGCGGCTGCGTATCTCACTGCAGATGCACGATGGCCCGGCACAGGCCATGAGCAACTTGGTGCTGCGCGCCGAGATCTGTCAGCGCCTGCTGGATCGCGACCTCGACCAGGCTCGTACTGAGCTCGATGGTCTCAAAGATGCTATTAACGGAACCCTTCAGGATACACGAAAGTTCATCTTTGATCTGCGGCCCATGATTCTGGACGATCTGGGCCTGGTACCCACCCTGCGGCGCTATGTAGCCCAGTTTGGTGAAAAGAATGGGGTTGCCGTCAATCTCATTGTCCAGAACCTGGAGCAGCGCCTTCCAAATCACTATGAAGTGACGATCTTTCGCTTCATTCAGGAGGCGCTGAATAATGTTGCGAAGCACGCCGGGGCTAGCCAGGTGCAGATTGTCCTTGATGGGCTGGGAGGTACACTCCAGATCCTGATTGATGATGATGGTGTCGGTTTCCAGGTTCCCGCAACACTTGCAGCTGTCGGCATGCGTCGTACCATGGGCATCGCTGGTATGCGCCAACTGATCGAGGTGCTGCTACGCGGTGAGTTTGGGATCGAAAGTAGAACTGGACATGGTACCCGGGTAGCAGCTACTATTCCCCTCTGATGAACGCTGAGTCACTGCCTTGTGGGAACTGGGGCCACCCGCTACGAAAGCCTTCAGCTGACTGTTCGACGGGAGGCGTGGAGGGCTCTGCCCTCCATAAAAAACGCTAACCTAGCTCTGGTACTGCCAGAGCGCAACGTGCTGATTCTGACATATACCTTATCATCCAAGCGACAAAGATGAAAAAGTACTACATGGAGTACCCTAGTTGCTTAGGACTAACAGACTATTGTATCTCTGAGTGTAAAAATCTATACTTCTACATGTAGGCCGTGCCTATACAACCGCTATCAGGATGGAGGAGTGACGCATGTTGTACAGTTTTTTTGCGAAGGAAGAGGGCCAGGGGTTGGTTGAGTATGCCCTCATTCTAGTTCTGATCGCCATTGTTGTTATCGGAATCTTGACGGTACTCGGTGGACGCGTTTCACAGGTCTTCTCAGAGATTGATAGTGGTCTGACCCGGCCCTAATCCTGTGATCGCCAAGCTATACGTGCCTCCCTCAGATGGGTGAGGGGGGCACGTATGATGCTGTGTGGGGTCATGCGCATGCTGCTAACATACGGGAGGCGTGGAGGGCACGGCCCTCCACAAAGAACCCTAACCCAACCTTGCTCCCGCCAGAGAGAAGTGTGAGCAGTTATGCACACGTACGATCATCCGCATGCTACCAACATATGGTATAATTGGGGCGATTGTAGTGTTTGCGCTGAACGGCAGGCTGCGCCAAGCCTGTACGCGATTAGGTTAGGAGGAAATGATGGCGCTGGATAAAGATCAGAAAAATGATATCATCGGCGGCTACCAGGTGCATACCACCGATACCGGGTCGCCTGAGGTGCAGGTAGCCCTCTTGACCGAGCGGATCAACCAGCTGGTGGAGCATCTACGCACCCACATTCACGACCACCACTCGCGTCGTGGCTTGCTGAAGCTGGTGGGCCGAAGAAGGCGTCTGCTCAACTACCTGCAGAGTCGTGACAAAGATCGCTACCGCAACGTGATCGATCGGCTTGGGCTACGCCGGTAGGCACATACGTGACGTATCACGATACCAGAACAGGTCTGATGTCTGTAAGCCATGAGACGATTGAGAGCATCGGCCGCGCAGCGTTGCTGATGCTCTTCTGATTCTCATGTTGGGGATGGTTCAGAATCGGCTGCGTCAGCGTGACCGTCTGGTGCCACGAAGGCTAGGTTGGTTTTTTGTAGAGGGCCCAGCGCTCCATACCTCCCGTTGACACACGCCACACCACGTGGCGATGAGCGTAGGACTTCACAGTAGGTTCATCCAGTAACGTATGAAGGAACGTATGACAAAACCAGAGGTTTTTGCAGTCAGTGCGGAGGTTGCCGGCCGTACACTGACCATTGAGGCCGGTCGCTTTGCAGAGCAAGCTGATGGCGCGGTGACCATCCGCTATGGCGATACGCTGCTGCTCGTGACCGTCGTTGGGGCGAAAGAGGCGCGTGAAGGAACTGACTTCTTCCCACTCACGATCGACTACGAAGAGCGTATGTACTCCGCGGGAAAGATTCCTGGTAACTTTTTCAAGCGTGAGGGGCGTCCAACGACCACGGCAATCCTCACCTCGCGGCTGACCGATCGTCCGCTGCGCCCGCTCTTCCCCAAAGGCTACCAGAATGAGGTTCAGGTTATCATCACTACCTTCGCTATCGATATGGTGAATGACCCGGGCCCTATGGCGATCATTGGCGCCTCGGCTGCACTTGCCATTAGTGACATCCCCTTTGCCGGACCTGTGGGGGCGGTCCAGATGGGCTATCTCAACGGTGCTCTGGTTGTCAACCCGTTCATGAGCGATCTTGAGCATAGTCGCTTGGATCTGGTCGTTGCCGGGACGTCCGATGCGGTGCTTATGGTCGAGGCTGGTGCCTACGAGCTCACCGAGCAGGAGATGCTCGAGGCGGTTGTTGAGGGGCACGCCGTCTGTAAGCAGATCTGTGCACTCCAGGAGGAGTTGGTGCGGCTGTGTGGCAAACCGAAGCGAACGTTTATCCCCCCGACGACTGATACCTCCCTGGAGGAGAGTGTGCGTACCTGGATGGGGAAACGTCTGCGTGAGGCTGTGCGTAGCCCGAATAAGATGGAGCGCGATGAGCGTACGGCTGCACTCAAAGCCGATGTGATTGCCCACTTCACCATGGACGAGCCTGAGGAGGAGTTGGAGGCGCGTCGCAAGGATGTCAGCAAGGTCTTCGAGAGTCTGCTCAAGACCGAGGTGCGCGATGCCATCCTAGACGAGGGTATCCGTGTGGATGGGCGTGCCCTGAGTGAGATCCGCCCGATTAGCGTGGATGTGGGGGTGATTCCACGGGTCCACGGTTCAGGACTCTTCACGCGTGGCCAGACTCAGGTGCTGACGATTACGACTCTGGGCTCACCCGGTGATGAGCAGCGCCTCGATGATCTCGGTGTAGAGACGACTAAGCGCTACATTCACCACTACAACTTCCCCCCCTTCAGTACCGGTGAGGTTCGCCGGGTTGGCTCGCCACGCCGACGTGATATCGGCCATGGCGCTCTCGCTGAACGCTCCCTCTACGCGGTCCTGCCCCCACAGAACGAGTTTCCCTATACGCTCCGCCTCGTTTCTGAAGTCCTTAGCTCCAATGGCTCCTCCTCGATGGCCTCGGTCTGTGGCTCATCCCTGAGCCTGATGGACGCTGGTGTGCCTCTGAAAGCGCCGGTCGCCGGGGTGGCAATGGGCCTGATTAGTGCTCCTGATGGACGCTGGAGGGTACTAACCGACATCCAAGGCCTTGAGGATGCCCTCGGTGATATGGACTTCAAAGTGGCCGGGACGGCAAGTGGTATTACTGGGCTCCAGATGGATATCAAGACCACCGGCATTACCTACGAGATTATGGGCCAAGCGTTTGAACAGGCCCGCCAGGGTCGGCTCTTCATCCTTGACAAGATGAACGAGGTCATTGGCCAAGGTCGCCAGGAGATGTCGCCCCACGCACCACGTATTATCACGGTCCAGATCCCCGTCGAGAAGATTGGTGCCCTGATTGGCCCCGGTGGCAAGACGATCCGCGGTATTGTCGAGAGTACCGGCGCCCAGATCGATGTTGAGGACGACGGGCGCGTCTTTATCACTACGGTCGATGGCCAGGCCGCCAAAGCTGCGGTCGCGATGGTTGAAGGCCTCACCCGTGAGGCGAAGGTTGGCGATATCTTCCTCGGCAAGGTGGTGAGCATCAAGCCGTTTGGGGCCTTCGTCAACATCTTGCCCGGTAAGGATGGTATGGTCCACATCTCGGAACTGGCTGAGACCCGCGTCGAAACCGTCGAGGATGTGGTTCAGATCGGTGAAGAGATCAACGTCATGGTGATTGGTGTTGATGCTGGCAGCGGCAAGATTAGTCTGAGCCGACGGGCAATACTCACCGGCGAGTCGGCCGAGGAGCGCCGAGCTGGTGGTGGTGCTCCTGGCCCACGCGATCGTGGTCCGCGTATGGATCGCGGTGGACCACCACGCGGTGGTGCTGATCGCCCGCGCCCACGCCGCCGTGAGGATGGCGATCGCGAATAGGGGCTCTGCTGCAGCACTATGCGTGACCCCGACTACCACCTTGAACTGAGCGGCGCTCCCGGTGCGCCGCTCGTCCACCTTGCGCCGGCCAATGGGTTCCCCCCAGAGTGCTACCGATCCGTAGCGGATTGCCTTGCCCCTGGCATGCGGGTACTCGGCTATCGCCCACGTCCGCTCTGGCCTGGTAGTCAGCCCGGGGCGGTTCACTCCTGGCGGGCTATGGCTCACGAGATGCTCACCGCTATGACTAGGGTGAGCGACGAACCGGTGTTGGGTGTTGGCCACTCCTTTGGTGGCGTACTCACCCTCTACGCTGCCGTAGCAGCTCCGGAACGCTTCCGTGGCCTGGTGCTCATCGAACCGGTGCTCCTCGCGCGCCATATGCTGCCTCTGATTTGGTTCATGCAGCGCCTTGGCCAGCACTACCGCTTTCCCCTTGCACGTCGCGCATCTCGACGCACTGACCGCTTTCGTAGTCTCGAAGAGGCACGTAACCGGTTGAGCGGTCGTGGTGCCTTTGCCAATATGACCCCGGAGGCGTTCGAGCACTACCTCGAGAGTGCCCTACGCCTTGATACGAGCGGTGCCCTGCGTCTGGCCTGGTCGCGGGAGTGGGAGGCTCAGATCTTCGCTACCCTCCCAACCGACGTCTGGAGGATGTTGCGCCGCCTGCGCCTACCCCTGCTCTTCGTCAGGGGCGCTCAGTCCGACCTCATCGTCGATGCGATCTGGAAGGATGTGGCGCGTTTTGCTCCCCAGGCACGCTTTGCCGAAATCTCTGGCGGCCATATGCTTCCGATGGAACAGCCTGCCGCTGTGGCGACGCTGATCACTGAATGGGCTAATGAACTGCCACGATAATGCGACGTTCATGAGGAGGTCATCGCCGTGAGATCACGCCTTATGCCTCCGGTGTGGCTCACCCCACCGCGACTCCTCATTGGGCTGATAACGCTGGTCGCCCTTGCCCTCTTCGGCGCTGGATCCTACAAGTACGCCTACTGGGGCTTCGGCTTCGACATGGTGGATTTCCACATGCCGATTTGGGGTACGCTCCAGGGTCACTTCCTGCTGGTCTCGCGCTATAACTTCACCGATACCTTTATGGGCCTGGATGTCGCCCTTGGGTTTCTCCCAGCACTGCCCTTCTATGCGCTCCTACCCTCGGCCTATACGCTGCTGGCACTGCAAGCACTCCTCCTGGCCTCAGCTGCGCTGCCGGTCTACCTGATCGCCAGCAATCAGCTGAAGGATCCCTGGTTCGGTGTGGCCTGCGCCGCGCTCTACCTGCTCTACCCGACAACCCAGTTTGTGGGGATGGCTGCACCGTTTCAGCCGCGCATACCCGGACTCGTTGCCCTCCTCTGGGCCTTCTGGATGCTTGAGCAGCGGCGCTTCTGGCCCTACCTGCTGCTGTTAGGTTTGGCTATGCTGACACGTACCGACGCAGCGCTGGTAGTGGTCGCCTTCGGTATCTATGCGGCCCTGCGCTGTCTGCCCTGGCGCTATGCGCTCGTACCGCTGCTGCTGGGCCTCGTCTATTTCTACGTGGCGATCACCTACGTTACCCCGCAGTTCTCCACGACGAGCTTTACTCCGACACAGGGTGAGGTTCCCTTCGATCTCAACCGCGACTATAACGATCGCTGGCCGTGTGGGGTGAGTCCCCAGGCCTGCTACTACATGCATCTCGGTGGTAACCTACCGAGCATTATGCGGAATATTCTCACCCATCCGGTGGAGATCTTCACCTTCATCACGCAGCCTGCAAAGCTCTGGTACCTCTTCCTGATGCTCGGCGGGCTGCTGCTGCTCCCACTCTTTGCCCCACGCGAACTGCTGCTTGCCGCACCGATCTTCGCCATCAATCTGCTCTCGAACCGCGTCTACCAGTATGTGATTACTGAGCAGTACCAGATTCTGGCCATCCCTGGTCTGACCATTGCTGCTATCTATGGTGCGGCCTGGCTGCTGAAGCAGTCTGGACGTCGGTGGCCCCATCAGGCGCGACCGCTCATCTACCTTGGCGCCCTGCTGCTCCTACTGCTGGTCAACCTCCCCCTGCGCAATCCGATCATCTCGGCCATACGCAACCCAGAGCAACCGGAGCGGGTGGCGATCATGGAGCGGATGAAGGCCCAGATCCCGCCCGATGCAACAGTGGCAGCCACGTCATTCCTGGCACCACAACTCTTACCCCGCATGGAGCTCTACTTTATCCCCGGCGGGCCGATGCACCACCAACCCACCGAGGCGGCGTACGCCTTTATTGATGCCCGTGCCGCTGGTCTGCGCGCTGAAGCTGCACGTGGTAACGATATCCTCGCCAATCTGCTGGCAAGTCCCGCTTGGGAACTCCTGGATCAGGAAGATGATCTCTTCCTCTTGCGGAAGAAGGAGTGATGATGCACCAGACCGATCCAGCAGCCGATGAGGCCTTGGAGCAGGCGATTAGGCCCTGGCTTCAGCATATGACCTGGCGGCGCGACTTCGTGCGCTGGTGCGAACGGCGCCTCAATCAGGAGCGTTATCAGGGTGAGCGTTTGGCCCAGTTGGCGGAGGCTAGTGGCTCATTGGTAGGCTTGCGCCTGCTCGACCTAGGGGCTGGCATGGGTGGCTTTGCGGTTGCCGCTGCACTGGCTGGCGCAACCGTAACTGCCTGTGAGTATAACCCGGCCTACTGCCGTATCATTGCCCTGCGCGCAGCACGCCACGGGCTCCATCTGCCCATCGCGAACGCCGCCGGTGAGGCGCTTCCCCTACCCTCGGCAACATTTGACGCCGTGACAGCCTGGGATGTCCTGGAACATGTGCGCGATCCGCGCCTCGTTCTGGATGAACTTGCCCGCGTGTTGCGCCCCGGTGGGGTGGCTCTGATCACGGCAATCAATCGACGGGCCTGGATTGATCCCCACTACCACCTCGCTGGTATCAATTGGTTACCGCGTCCCATCGCTGAAGCCCTGATTGCTCGGCGCGGTCGACGCAAGGCCGGTGTGGCCTTCCGTGATATGCAACGCCTCTCAGAGATGCACTACTTCCACTATGGCGAACTGGTGCGCCTCTGCGAGGAGCGGGGCTTTCGGGTGCGCGACCTGCGGGAGGAGCAGCTGCGCGCCGGGCGCTTCATCAGCCGTAAACGCAGTCGACAGCTCATTCGTGCTGGATTGCGTATCTTTGGCCTGGAGGTTCTCGCCTACCGTGCCCAGCGCCGCTGGTATACCGCTATGTTCGAACTCGCCCTGGAGCGCCGCTAGTTGGCATCGCGCCAGCTTGTGAAAGAGGGTAGGTACCCCGATGGCAACCAGCGATCGATCACTCGCGAGCCAGGTCTCTAAGGCTGTGGTCTGGAACACCCTTTTTGCACCACTGCGCCTGGTGGCTGAAGTGGTAGCGACCCTGGCCAAACTGAACCAACTCTCGCTCGCAAGCTTTGGTCTGCTGGCGATGGTCAGTGGGGCGAGTAAGATCCTGGGTACTGGTATCGATCTCGGTACGACGCGGGCACTCCCAAAGTACATCCCCGAGACAGACCGCGCTGGTGGGGCATTGGCTACCCTTCGTCTGCTGCAGTTAGTACTCGCAGCGCAACTCACCCTCCTGCTCCTTGTCGTGATTGGGCTGGCCCTGTTCCAACCAGCTTTTCTCGACTATCTGCGCAGCCTGATCATGGATGATCAGCGTCTCACCCCCCCCAGTCGTGATCAACTCCTGACCTTCATCCAGAGCCATGGCTGGCTTCTGGTGGCAACCGTGCCGTCGCTGCTCTTCTTCGGCATCTGCTACGACATGTTGATGGCCTACCTGAGCAGCTTCTTCAAGCAGCGCGCCTGGAATAGCGTGGATCTTACGGCACGGGTGTTGCCCCAGCTGCTCATCGTCGGAGCGATCTTGGTGGGCTGGGACATCCTGGGTGTGCTAGGAGCGATGGTGCTAGCACCGGCGATCGTCGTGAGCCTGGCAACCTGGCAGGTTATCCGGCTGCGTCGTGAGCTGCGCACGACCCAGGGGATACCGATCAGCACTGCCCCACTCGTAGAGTGGCGACGCTGGTTGCCGCCAGGCTTCCTACGCTACTCTGCGGTCTCCTTCCTCATGACAGCGACCGACATGGTTGCTAGTGTCAATTTCGCCCTCTTTCTGGTCGGTGACATTGGTGATGTTGCCCTCCTCTGGGCGGGTAATTCACTCGTCAGTATGGCCCTCAGCTACCTCTACACGCCGATGGTAGGGGTACAGGTACCGCTCTTTGCACGGGTACGCCAGGGTGAGGGAGGGACACTCAATGGAGCCTACCAGTCCCTCGTTCGTCTCCAGTTGCTCCTCCTCATCCCCGGTGGTGCCGGCTTGATCCTGTTAGCTGAACCAGCCCTCCTCGTCATTAGCCCACAATACCTGATTGCTGCACCCATTGTGTGGGTTCTGGTACCATGCCTCTTTGCTGAGTGTCTCTTGACAACGGCCCATAATGCTCTTATCGTCTACGAACGCCTCCCGGTGATCGTTGCCTCACGGCTGATCACCCTGCTACTCGTGGTACCACTTGCTTGGTTCCTCCCTCCCCAATGTGGTCTTATCGGCGTAGCGTTGGCCTTCGGTCTCGCCCGTATCGGGGCGGGGCTCTGGGTGACTGCCAGTGGAATGGGCCTGCTCGGTCTACGCTGGCCCTGGCGCTTCACGCTCCGTGTGATCGGGGCGAGCATCGTGATGATCCTTGTTATCCTAAGTGTGCGTGGGTTCTTACCCCCACTGCCCGATACTGCAAGCCTGATCCAGCGTCTCGTAGAGGCCCTCTGGCTGATCGCCATGGCTGCACTGGGGGCGACGAGTTTTTTCATCGCCCTACGCCTCGTAGGCGGGCTCGATCTCCAGGATCGGGCCCAACTTGAACGCATGCGTCTCCCACTGAAGCGCTGGATCATGCGCCTGCTCTGATGAGCGAAGTGAGAAGGAAACTCTAACCCCTGAACCTATGCGACCACTTCGTATTGCCCTCTATAATCTGACGAGTACTACACGCTTTGGCGGCGTGGAGAGTTTCGTCTGGGATCTCGCCCGAGAACTAGCTGGGCGTGGCCATGCCGTCACGGTGATTGGTGGCGTGGGGCCACGCCGCGAGGCTGGCCCCGGTGTGCGGGTCGTGACCTTCCCTTTTATCCCACGGACCACATTTCAGCGCCTCCCGCTCCTGCGACGAGCCTACGCCGAAACGAAGTTGGCCGAGCGGCTCACTATGGCTGTGACTGCGCTTCCCGAGTTAGTCAGGGGCGGTTACGATATCATCCATCTGCAGAAGCCCTACGATATTGGCCCCGCCCTCCTAGCTCGCCGCCTGAGTGGCGCCCGCGTGCTGCTCGGCTGTCACGGAGAGGATTTCTACCGTGGTGATCGGTTGCTGGCGCGCCATATCGACGCGGCGGTCTCATGCTCACACTTCAACGCTGCCACCGTAGCTCGTCGCTATGGCTTTACCCCGCGCGTGGTCTTTAACGGTGTGGATATGGATCTCTTCCGACCACAGCCGCCCGATCCTACGCTACGACCTACCCTCGGTCTCACCCCAGACACCCCGCTCCTGCTGTTCGTAGGACGACTACAACCCTGGAAAGGGCTTGAGACCGCCATTCGTGCTCTGCCGCTCCTACCCGGTGTGCATCTTGCTGTTGCAGGTGATGGTGAGGATCATCCACGCTTGACCAACCTAGTTGCTGCATTGGGCCTCGCTGCACGTGTGCACTGGCTCGGTGCGGTCGAGCGGCGTACCCTACCACGACTCTACAGCAGTGCCGACCTGCTGGTCGCAACAAGCCATGCTAGCGAGACCTTTGGCATCGGGCTGATCGAAGCTCAGGCCTGTGGTCTGCCAGTCGTCGCTTCACGCTTTGGCGGCTTTCCCGAGGTAGTAGATGAGGGGCGCAGCGGTCTCCTTTACCCACCGCGCAGTGAGGAGGCGCTGGCCGCAGCGGTGAGCGAACTCCTTGCTGATCCCTCGCGGCGCACTGCAATGGCTGCTGCTGCGCCAGGGTGGGCGGCTCAGTTCGCCTGGCCCGCCGTGACCGACCGTATCGAGCAGGTCTATCGAGAGCTTGTCGAGCCATGAAAATCCTGATTGTTACCACCTACGGCTTTGACCCAGCCTTCCCCAGTCGGCCTGAGCAGATCCAGGCGCGTGCACTCGTCCGGCGCGGCCATGGGGTGATCGCTCATGAGTACCGTGACCTGCGCTACCCAGGTCAGACGCACCGCCACGAGTGGCTGTCTGGCGGTTTGCCGGTACACCGTGCCCCAACCTATGGCTTCTTTGCCCCCGAAGCGCTCCTCCGTCTGCTTAGTGCCGATCGTCCAGATGTCATCCATCTGCACCATATGCGCAGCCTGCTTGGCTTCCAGACGGTACTAGCTGCGCGTCAGTTAGGCATTCCCACCGTACTGACCATCCATGGACTGCTCCATGATGGCGACCTCGTTGCCGACCGGGAACGTCCTCTGGAAGCACCGCTGCGCTACAACAACCTGCTGACCACACCGGAGCAGCTACTCTACCGCTTGGCGACGGGGGCGCATCCACGCCGTGCGCTACGTAACTACCTGATCCATGCCCCACTGCACTGGGTCGACCAGGTGGTTGCCCTATCACACAGTGAGCGTGAGTTGCTGATCCGGATCAAGGTGAAGCCAGAGCGCATTAGGGTACTACCCAACGCCGTAGATCTCCCTACGAGTACGGCTGAGCCCAACTACGATCGCCCTGAACCAATGGTGCTCTTCATTGGCCAACTTGTACCGCGCAAAGGCTTTGATCTCCTCGCACGGGCGATACCAGCAGTCGTGGATGCCATCCCTGCAGCACGCTTCATCTTCGTGAGTCACAACCGTGCCGGTGAGGCTGAGTTACGGCAGATTGTGGCTGCGGCTGGCGTAGCCGATCGCCTAGAACTGCGCGGTCGGGTAAGCGAAGCCGAGAAACTCGAGTTGCTAGGGAGGGCAGCAGTCGTCGTTGTCCCTAGCCGCTACGAGGGCTTTGGCATTCCGCTGATTGAAGCACTGTTGGCTGGAGCACCGGTGGTAACCAGCGACGTGATGGCAAACAACGAGGTGGTTGCCCACGAGTATAGCGGCCTTCTGACGCCCTATGCCGACGTCCCGGCTCTCGCTGCAGCCATTGTACGCCTCCTAGAAGATCGTGCCCTTGCCAGTCGATTGGCAGCCCAGGGGCGGCGCGAGGTGGTAGCGCGCTACGGTGCCGACCGGCTCGCTGCTCAGCTTGAGGCTCTCTATCGTAGCCTTAAGCATGCTGCAACGTAACTGTTCACACCTCCCCTGGAATGCGGGTGCTTCGCCTACGAAGAGGTACGCGGCCGTTGGTTTTCCTGAATTGATTGTTGGGGCAACCCCCCGTGGTTGCCCTACCGTGAGTACTTACCGCCAGACAGTCACATCGGCGCAGCCAACATTGAAACATCCCTACGAATCCTCGGTCTGCCATCCCTGTTGGTGGGCCACGTCGCGTAGGCCACGGGTCAAACTCTCCAGTTGCTTGAGCAGCAGCCGTAGTTTGAAGGGTGCCCCCTCATCCCTCTGCACCCACTTGACCAGATCCCCCTCTACATAGGCTCGCGCAAGACGGTCGGTCTCGTCAACCATCTGATCAAGGGAGCGGATGCGGAAAACACGCGCTTTATTCTTCGGCTGATTTTCAACAGTCTCTTCCTCAACATCGAGGTATGTACCTTCTGCATCAGCGGCTACCTCGTCTTCCCAGAGATCAGCGTCACTCTCCGCTCGATCCAGAATCCCAATCCCACCCTTCGCCAGGGCCCCACCACCAGAGGTTGGCGCAGGAGGTACCGAGCTACGCAACTGCTCACCAGCTTCAAGGGCTTGCAGTGCAGTCTCCAGGTTTAGATTGGGGTTCGCAGCAAAGTATGCGACGAGACGGCTCAGTTCAGCTGCCGACATGCCCTCTGTAGCGGCAAAACGCGCAAGCTCAACCTGTGTCTTTGGGTTCGTCACGCGGCGTAGATGTTGTGCCTGGGTTATTTGCAGATCACCACCTCGGATCAACTGCTGGACCTCATCGGGTAGATCGAGCAGACCAAGATAACGACGTACGGTACGACCGGTAACGCCCACGGCTGTACCAACACGCTCATCCAACTCACCCTCAGGAAGCTTGCCATGCTCCTCGATCAACTGGGTACGTAGGCGTGCATAGGCCCTTGCTTGCTCCAGATCGTTCAGATCCTGACGCTGCACATTCTCGATGAGTTGGCGCAGCAGGAGATCGGGATCACCGATGTCGAGCACAATACAGGGGATGCGCTCAAGCCCGAGCTGAACCGCAGCTGCCTGCCGCCGACTACCGTAGACGATCCGATAACGTCCACTGCTTAGTGCAACGACACCAAGCGGCTGCAGTAGGCCACGCTCAGCAATCGTGGTGGCCAGGCCGGTAACATCACCCGGATCTTCGCGCAACCCTTCGGGATCAACTTCAAGTTGGCGCGGGTCAAGATAGAGTAACTGCATGGAGCACTCCGCTAGTAGCAAACATTTGTGTCGAAGAGAGTATAACAGAAGCATTCATGGTGGGCAAGTTCCGGTAAAAGAGTGAAAACTGGCAGTTGACAAGCTTCTTGGGGGGTGCTATACTACGCGGGCTGGAGCAAACGGCGTCTCACCCAAGCGGTAGACGAAACAAGTGAGAAATAAAACTAAGCGAACCGCGCTGATACCATCAGAAACGTCGCCAGGAGATCAGAGAACATCTGAAACATCCTGGTTTTATTTTTCCCTTCTGCATCCAGAGAGCACTTTTACAACCAGCATACAGTAGTAAGCAAACCGTATCACATCATCCTTGAGATGTAGTGAGGGTTTCGCAGTAGTGTTCACGTCAAGAACTTGAGGCATGGGGCGAGAGCTCTATGTGATACAACGCAGAGTTTGATCCTGGCTCAGGACGAACGCTGGCGGCGTGCCTAATGCATGCAAGTCGAACGCAGCGAGCTTGCTCGGCTGCGTGGCGCA
>CAIWUD010000393.1 GCA_903915775.1 uncultured Chloroflexota bacterium
GAGCCCGGCAACAGCCCTGGTGAGCCTCACTACCCTGGCTGGCGACGATCGTCGGGGCGCCTGGGTTGACGCAATTGCGTTTGTACCAGTGCCGTGAGCGGACGTCTCGCCCACTGTTTTAGCGAACCGACTGTCGGGGCAACCCCCCGTGGTTGCCCCGCCGTTGGCCCACCCCAAAGGTGAAGCCCACCTCACTGATTGGTAAAAATCAGATCGCGCCGCGTAAAGGCGTAGAGTGAGAGGCCGAGGAGCGAGATCAGGAGTGAGGTCTGGGCGAGCAGGTTGGCGATGGCGGTGATGCTGCCATAGTCACGAGTGACAGCCAACTGGAAGCCGTAGAAGGCGGGCACGAGGGGGCCACCCAGGAGCGCCTGGAAGGCTCGCAGCAGCATGCGCAGCGCTTCCGGCATGGTGACGAGCAGCTGCCCACCAATGAAGTTGCTTGAGAAGGCCAGGGCGATCAAGCCCAGGACGAAGAGCCGCCAACCTGATGGGAAGACGAGCGGAGAGAGCATGAGCATGAGCGAGGCGAGGAGCCCAATGTTGAGCATGATCGGTAGGCTGCCGAGCATCCACTGCCAGAGGGTCAGATCGGGGGGGAGATTGAGGAGCAGAACCAGGAGCGAGAGCAGTAGATAGACGCCCGTCATGATGGCGCAGGCCGCAAGAAAGAGCCCAAGGAGGAAGCTCACGCGCTGCACACCTCGTGCCAGCAACAGGTAACTCGCCGGTCGATCGCCCAGACCAATTACCGAAGCCATGGTGTAGAGGGTCAGCACCGGGGTAAATACCCCAATCACACTGAAAAAGTAGTCGCTGCTCATGGGATGGCGGAAAAAGATCGCGTAGAGTGAGAGGAGGGCGATGATCTCGACGGCTACGCGTCCAGAGCGCAGATACTCGAGGAGCGTGAAAGCTGTAAGGCGCAACAGCCGCATAGTGAACTCCGCTATGGTGAGAGGCGGTCGGATGGTGGGCTGTCGTCAGGCACGACTGATCCCAATCGTGGTTCAGTACGGTGGCGCCGCAAGAGATCGTTCAGTAGCGTGTCGCCTTCACCACGCCGCCGTGCGGCCATATGCGCCTGGGTGTCTGAGACAACACTTCCATGGACTGCCTGCGCGTAGAGGCGCTCGATCGGTCGTTCTAGAGGGTCCAGCGAGAGGATGAGGGTACTGCTATCAAGGAGGAGGCGGAGTACCGCTGCCTGAAGGCTGGGCGTATTCGCACCAATACTCACACCCTGCGGATCACAGCTGATCTCCGGGTTCAGGGCCACAATCTGCCGGCGCACCTCGTCGCCCAGACTGGCCACCTGAATACGGATACTCCCAGCCGCGCCGCGCAGGTCGTGCATCGATGCCTCAAGGGCAATGCGCCCGCCAGTAAGCACCCCAACCCGGTCGCAGAGCAGTTCGACTTCGTGCAGATGGTGGGTACAGAGGAGTACGGTGTGACCACGCCTGCGCACCTGTCTCAGGAGCTCCAGCACCTCATACTGACCACCTGGATCGAGGCCGCTGGTTGGCTCATCGATGAGGAGGAGATCGGGATCATTCAGGAGCGCCTGGGCAACCCCCATGCGCTGTAACATGCCCTTGGAGAAGGTAGCAAGGCTACGATCGGCCACCTCGGCCAGACCCACCGTGACGAGTTCTCGCTCGGTGCGATCACGTAACTCGTCACCATGCAGGCCACTGAAACTGCCCAGGAAGCGCAGATACTCACGGGCGGTGTAGCGCGTATGGTAGCGCTGACGCTCGGGAATGTAGCCAACCCGCCGGCGGCTCTCTTCCAAATTCGTGCTCCCAAGGAGGCGGATCTGGCCCCGTGCCGGGCGCAGGAAGCCCAACAGCAGATGGATCAGGGTCGACTTCCCTGCACCATTGGGCCCAATGAGCCCGTAGGCTTCACCGGAAACGACCCGTAGATCTACTCCCTGCAGCACCGTCAGGTCGCCGTAAGATTTATGCAGATCGCTCACTTCGATCATGCTCACCTCAGAGTGATAACCAGCGCCACCAGCGCCACAACTATCGGTGGCACGGTCCAGACGAGACAGAAGCGCAGGGCCTGCGGCAGGGTCATCCGAGTCCAGGGCCCCTCCAGACGCCGGAGGAGGAGCGGTGCGACGATGAGCCCGAGGAGCGTTCCAAGTAGGGCAATCAACGGGTGCCAGGCAGCGAGCGGGAGGCCAGTGGCGAGGAGGGCGGTTAGCAGCATGCCTGCCCGTAGGTCGCGTGACCAGCTATCGAGCAGGACTCCCGCCTCATCCACCCCTGCCGTTACCCCACCGGGGGTCAGCAGATCCTCAACGGCGAAGGGTCCCCACCCAATTGCAGGGAGTAGGGCGATCAGGGCTGCAAGCAGGCTGAGCAGTTGCGCCACCATGACCAGGTCGCCCTGGTGCTGGCGGAGGAGCAGGGCAGTGGTGAGTGCGGCCCAGAGGAGGGCACGGGCGAGCGTACCCAGTTGCGCCTCGCGCACTGCCGCCCGTACGACTGCAGGTGCGCCTGCGGCCAGAGCTGGTAGCAGCGGCAGGAGAAATGCCAATTCAAAGGCTACCCACGCCCAGAGCCAGGTGATCCCCGCGTCTGCGGGGCGAAACGGCCACGGTAAGAGCGCCAACCCCAGGGCCCCGAGCAGCACTCCCACGCCTGCTGCTAGCCCTTCACGGCTCGTCAGGGCAGCGCGTGTCGGCAGAGTGGCTAGACCGCGCCGTCGCAGCAGACGGTAGAGGCCACCGGCGACCAGTGCGGTGAGGAGCCCGGGATAGAGAAGGATGGTAGCAATCGTCTGCATCTGATCTCAAAATGACCTGATAAAGGCCAAGCCGCGGATAGCCTCTTCGATCGTTACCAGAATCGGCTGTGGATAGAGGCCAATCCCCAAGCAGAGCAGCATAAGTAGCGTTGTGAGCGCTGCAGTGCTGAGCGGCTCGGGTGCTAGGCGGTGCGGTGCCGGGCGATCTAGCTCAGTCTCGTCGAGCAGGGGCGGCTCAACAGGGGGAAGCTCCTCAGCCGGGCCTAGCAGACGCTCGGCGAATGCCCGCGCCAGCCCCAAGCCAGTCAGGATCGTGCCCAGGATGAGGAAGAGCAGCTCGATCCAGCTCCGCTCCACTGCGGCTTGGTAGATGAGTGCGTGACTCATCGCCCCATTGAGCGGCGGCAGGCCAAGAAGCACTGCCCCACTCACCAGTAACCCCATCCCCGCGATGGGCCAGCGGCGCAAGAGGTCGCGGCGTACCCGCCCCCCCCCACGGCCATCAGGCTGCTCGATCAGCCCGAGGCTGATGAAGAGGAGCATGATCGCCAGGGTCTGGTTGAGTGCGCCAAAAATGGCGCCTGCCAGCCCCACCGGTGAGACTGAGGCTAGGCCATAGAAGAGCATCCCGCAGTGGTAGAGCACGAGGTAGGCCAGGGTGCGCCGCAGATTCGTCGGCGCCACCGCCAGGATACCGGCGAACGCCGTACTC
>CAIWUD010000394.1 GCA_903915775.1 uncultured Chloroflexota bacterium
CTGACGATGCCAGGGCTGGAGGGCTTTGCCCTCCACACCTCTCGTAAGGTGGAGGGCTGCGCCCTCCACACCTCGTATAAGGCATGTTTCAACTGGTTCCCAGGCTATGCAGATATCAGACTTGCTCATGTCGGCCCTAGAGAATCTCAGCCGACGTAAAGTACGAACCATCCTCACCTCTACCGGCGTAATTGTCGGTATTTTGACCATTGTGACGATGGTCTCCCTTGGTGTTGGTGTGCAGGAGGCAATCCGCACACAATTTGCCGCCCTGGGTCTCGAGAATGTGTTCGTACAACCGGGAGAGGGCCAGGATGAGGCTGACTTCTTCACGCAGTTCGGACTACCCCAGCGCGAGCGACCACTGACCCCGGAGATCTTGGCCAGTTGGGCGGCCCGCCCAGAGGTAGGCGCAGTCGTGCCCCAGGTCTCGCTTGCCGGAGTTACGAGCCTCCTTGAACTACCTGATGGCCAACTCGTTGGTGTGCAGGTTGCAAACAGTGAGCGCCTCCCCAACCCATTTCGTACGGCTCCACGAGCCGTAGCCGGTACGGTTGAGCCACTTGAGCAGCCCGGTTCAATCGTGATTGCGGTGGGGGCACTACCCGGAACAGTCGACCCAGTGGCACTCGTCGGACGTGAACTGAACATCGTCCTGCGCAGCCCCCGTGGTGAGAGCCAGCGCTTCCCCCTGCGAGTGGCGGGGGTCAGCGACCTTGAAGAGCGCACCGTCTACGCTGCGAGCGATGACATGGTCGCCATGAAGGCCTGGTGGTTCAACCTGAGCGACTACCTCACCACGCAAGGTTACGACCTGGTAGTTGTCCAAGCCAAGGATGTTGCCGCAGCGGCACAGTTGGTACGCGAGTTTCGTGCTACAGGTTACCGGGTTCAATCGCTCGAGCTCCTCCTTGAGCAGGCCAATCGCATCTTTGCCGTCATCAACGTCATGCTCGCCTCGGTCGGCGGGTTGGCCCTCTTCGTCGCGAGTCTTGGTATCGTCAATACGATGATCATGGCCATCTACGAACGGACACGCGAGATCGGCACCTTAAAAGCCATCGGTGCCTCGCGCAGCGACATCAGGGGCCTCTTCATGCTCGAGGCGGGCATGATTGGTCTACTTGGCGGCCTGGTGGGTAGCATTGGTGGTTGGCTGGTCGGCATACTGCTCAACCAGTTTATTGGCTGGTACATCGCACGTGAGGCGCTACCAATCAGTGGAACCTTCTTTATCACGCCCTGGTGGCTCATACTGAGTGCCTTGATCTTCGCCGCGCTTGTGGGTATTGTCGCTGGTCTCTACCCTGCAGGGCGGGCTGCACGCCTCGATCCGCTCGTTGCCCTACGTTACGAGTAGCCACCGATCGCCTGGATATGGGGTAGTAGTGGTGCAGAGAAGGTAGTTCAGACCTGGGTCACCACACCTACAGTAGTTTCTTAATCAGCTGTGCCAACTGTTGGACATGGGGAGCCTGGATCATCGAGGTGTGATTCCCAGGACTCTGGTGGATCGCCACGTCACCATAGCTGCGCCACTGTTCAATGCAGGTCTGGCTCTCCTCATGAGCGCTGTCAGCGGCCATGATCAGTTGTATCGGGAGTCGATGAGTATCTGTGGGCTTGTAGGAGGTGGCCATGTTAGCAGCTGCGACAGCGATGATGCCGCGAATTTGCTCTACACCCGTATCTGGAGGAAGGCTTCCAGCTGTTACCAGCACTTGCTTGAGTGCCAGCAGACGCTCGTTACTCGTAAGTGGCTGCAGCTGAGCTACCGTTAGGCTGGGCGTCGCGCCAAACTCTTCCAGATAAAGACGCTCATAACGCATGATCATTGTCACTTCATCGGCTAGTTCAGGCTCAACTCCTGGTGCGGCTGTATCGATGATGATGAGTGCACCGATAGCTTCGCCAGATCGGTAGAGCTGCTGAGCGATTTCAAACGCGACGAGACCACCAAACGAGTGTCCAAGCAGATAGTAGGGTCCGTTGGGTTGCTGCTGCCGTAGTGCCTGAAGTTGGTACGCCGCTGCAGCTTCAACTGACGTGTGTGGATGCGCTCGACCATCCAGCCCCAGTGGTTCGAGGCCATAGAGTGGCTGGTCTGTACCCAGGGCAGATGCGAGGGCGTGAAAATAGAGGACACTCCCACCAGCCCCTGGGCAGCAGACGAGGGGAGGGCGTCTGCCCAGGGGTTGGATTGTGACAAGTGGAGTGTGACTGTATGCGGAACGATCGGTTGCTTCAGTAAGGAGTTGTGCTTGTGTGGCAATGGTGGGGTGGGTGAAGAGTGTGCGGAGGGGTAGCGCAGTGTTGAAGCGCTGATTGATCATCGCCAGCAGACGTATGGCGAGTAAGGAGTGGCCACCGAGATCAAAGAAGGTGTCGGTAGTGCCGATCGGATAGATCTGCAGTAACTCCGTCCAGATCAGGGTTAGTTGCTGCTCGTACCGTGTACGTGGACGTAGAAGGGGTCGATAGGTAGTATCCCTTGTCGGTATGGGTAAAGCTTTGCGGTCCAGCTTGCCATTGGGGGTGAGCGGAAGCGCATCGAGCAGTACGAAGGCACTCGGTACCATGTAGTCCGGCAGGCGAATCTGGAGATGAGTGCGTAGATCGGCTACCAGCTGTTCCTCATCCCCAAACCCTGCCCCCTGAACCCTGAACCCTCTCTCTACCACGTAGGCCACGAGGCGCGTGTCACCCGGTACATCCTCACGAGCCACGACGGCTACCTCCTGCACCGCGCCATGGCTACTGAGCACGCTCTCGATCTCGCCGAGCTCGATACGGAAGCCGCGCAGCTTCACCTGCTGGTCGATGCGTCCGAGGTACTCTAGGTTGCCGTCGGGTAGCCAACGGGCCAGGTCACCTGTCTTGTAGAGCCGCCCTGGGCCAAAGGGATTGGCGATGAACTTTTCGTCTGTCAGCTCGGGGCGGTTCAGGTAGCCCCGTCCGACCTGCACTCCGCCGATGTGTAACTCGCCGGCCATGCCGATTGGTACTGGCTGCAGCGCGGCATCCAGCACGTACGCCTGCGTGTTCGCAATCGGGCGTCCAATCGGAACCACCTCTGACGCTCTGTTGTCCTGTGCTGCCCACGCGGTGACGTAGATTGTCGTCTCGGTTGGCCCGTACCAGTTGTGCAGCTGCGCCGTCGGATGGGCCTGCATCCGCTGCAGGAGTTGCGGTGGTAACGCCTCACCAGCCGCAATCACCCGTCGGAGCGAACGGCACTCCATGAAGGCAGGCACGTCCACCAGCAGTTGCAGGAGTGTAGGTACGAGGTGGAGGGTCGTAATCTGGTGCTGTACCAGCATGGCAGCGAGGTAGTCGCGATCGCGCTGACCATGCGGACGGGTGAGGATGAGCCGGGCACCGTGGAGCAGAGGCCAGAGGAGTTCGGCGGTGGCAACATCAAAGCTAAAGGTAGTGGTCTGGAGCGTCGCATCTTGAGCGCTCAAGCTATGGGCCGATTGAAGGGCAGCGAGGAGATTCTGTAGACCCGCGTGGTGGTTGAGGGCCCCCTTCGGCCGGCCGGTGGAACCCGAGGTGTAGATGATGTAGGCGAGGTGATCGGGCTGCACCCCGCTCACCGGGTTGGTCGTAGGCTGTACCGCAATCGTTGGCCAATCAGCATCGAGGCAGATGATCTGCGCATCAGGGGGGGTGTCTTCCCCCTCCCCCCAGCGGGGGGTGGCTGGGTGGGGGGGGGAGGAGCGCAGAGCAGGCTCGTCCTCGCCCCAGCGGAGGGGAAGCGTGGCCCGCAGCCGCTCCTGGGTGAGCAGCACGGGTACTGCGGCGTCCGCAAGCATGAAGGCGAGACGCTCCTGGGGGTAGCTCGGGTCGAGGGGCACATACGCCCCACCCGCCTTGAGGATGCCCAACAGCCCCACGACCATCTCCAACGAGCGCTCCACACAGAGGCCCACCAGCAACTCGGGGCCGATACCAAGGGACTGCAGCTGGTGGGCTACCTGGTTCGCCCGCGCGTTGAGTTCGCTGTAGCTCAGCTGCTGCGCCTCGAAAATCACCGCAATCGCATCCGGCGTTCGCGCCACCTGGGCCTCGAATAGCTCATGGATGCACGCCTGCGGGTAGTCGGCTGCAGTGTCGTTCCAGGTGACGAGCAGCTGCTCCCGCTCGGCTGCCGTGAGCATGGGCAGCATCGCCACCGACTGCGCCGGATCGGCCACGATCTCCGTCAGCAGCATCTGGAGGTGACCCGCCATGCGCACGATCGTCGCCGCGTCGAAGAGATCGGTGTTGTACTCCAAGGCCGCTACCGTCGTCTCGCGCTCCTCCACCACGCTGAGGGTCAGGTCAAACTTCGCGACAGCGTAGTCCGCTTCCAGTAGTTCGATGGCTACGCCTGGGAACTGTAACGGCGTTTCACTTGCCTGAAGCAGGTTGAACATCACCTGGAAGAGCGGGCTATGGCTCAAGTTGCGTGTGGGCTGCAACGCCTCCACCACCTGCTCGAAGGGGAGATCCTGGTAGCGCTGCGCTTCCAGCACCGTCTGGCGCACCTGGGCTAAGAGGGCATGGAAGCTCAGTGGCGCACCGTCGACGTCCACCAACTGGCTGCGTAGGGCCAGACTGTTGACAAAGAGGCCGATGAGCGGCTCGACCTCGACGCGGGTGCGCCCAGCCACCGGCACGCCCACCACCAGGTCGGTCTGGCCACTCTGACGCATGAGCAGCAGCTGGAAGGCGGCCAGTAGGGTCATGAAGAGGGTCGTGCCCTGACTGCGGCTCAACTGGCGCAGACCCTGCACGAGCTCCGGTGCAAGGGTGAAGGTGTACGTAGCCCCACGGAAGCTCTGCACGGCGGGCCTGGGGCGGTCGGTGGGCAGGGTGAGCAGTTCTGGTGCACCGGTGAGTTGCTCACGGCACCAGGCGAGTTGCGTCTCCAGGATCGTTCCACTGAGCCACTGGCGCTGCCAGGCGGCGACATC
>CAIWUD010000395.1 GCA_903915775.1 uncultured Chloroflexota bacterium
AGCTGGTTTGAACCAGGCCCTAGGTGTATTGCTTCAGTTTCGGCTGCGCCGGCTTGACCCGCTGGCGGCACCAGGGCTAGGTTGGTTGTTTTTGTGGAGGGCTTCGCCCTCCACACCTCCCGGAAGCGTGTCAAGCTGGTTTGAACCAGGCCCTAGGTGTATTGCTTCACGGAGCTAGTACCTCTTGCCCCCACCCCACCCCTCATCAAGCAGTACACCTAGGCGCTAAAGCCGAGCCCACGCTCACGCATGCTCACGTAGCGTCCCCGCCCAATAACCAAGTGTAGAGTAGGCGCCGGGCGCGTTGCCGGTAGGCACGTCTCCCCACGCCCCTCTCCGAACCGGACGTGCACCTTTCGGCGCATCCGGCTCTCCAGTTCTACGGTCTGTTTCTGGCGCGTTGGCGACTAGCTGGAGGGCGACGCCCCCAGCAGCCCATGTCCGGTAGGCTCCAGATTTCCGGTAGTACGCTCGGTAGACTGCTCGTACGCGTTGACGGCTCTTCTTCCGGAGCCAGATCGCCATGCGTTTGAAGGCGTAGCGGCCCATAGCCTGGAAGCTACTCCGTGAAGTTACCTCTGGATAGGAGCTTGCCCAGTTCTGCAGGAGCCTATTCATTGCGCTGATCTTCTCCTCAACCCCACCACGAGTGGTTTCCCGCCCGGTTAGCGCTCTGATCCTGACTTTGAGTTGCATCACGCTCTTGGGACTCGGCCTGATGATCAGGCTCTGAGCGCTCGTTCGACGACCTGCACACCTGCGCACCCGATAGCCGAGGAGGTCGAACCCCCTGGCTAGTGGCCTGATATGGACACGATCCGCTGGGAGCTCCAAGCCCAACTGCTCCTGGAGGAACGTTGCTACCTCGGCTTGCAGCCGCGTTGCCCCGCTCCTCGTACCGCTCCAGGTCACTACGAAGCTGTCGGCGGTGCGAATGTAGCGGGCGTCTCCCTGCTGCTGCCACCAGCGCTGCTCATGCTGGAACCAGGTGTCCAGTTCGTGGAGGTAGATGTTGGCGAGGAGCGTTGCAATGCTCCCGCCCTCCGCCATGACTCCGGCGCGCAACAGTTGCCCGCTGAGCCTGAGGAGTCGCGCATCCCTGATCCGCCGCCGGAGCAGGCGGAGCAGGGTTTGGTGCTGGATCTGGTCGAAGCAGTTGGCGATCGCCCCTACGATCACCCAGGAGCTCCCCTTCTGCTGGGCGATCAGCTCCTGGAACGCGGCCCGTGCAGTGCGGGCGCTGTGGCCGCCTGGGCAGAAGTCACGCACCACAATTGGCTCCAAGATGGCTTGCACCATCAGTTGCACCAGTTGGTCGATCAGCGTGGGGAGTGTGGGCGGTCGTGGTTTGCCAGGGCGTGACGCCCGGCGTACCACCTGATGCTGGTATGTTCCGGCCTTGAGTTGGCTGCGCAGCTGCGTGATGATGGTTGTACTCTGCTCCTGCGCCCACTTCAGGCCAGTCGGATGCGAGCCATAGTTGGCCATGAGCGTGTCGAAGGCCCAGGCCATGAGCGGCTCCCAGGTGAGAAGATCGTACAGTTTCGTGAAGCGGTGTTCGGGCTGACTGGTCGCCTTCCTCGCCAGCCTCTGTTGGAGGGCGGAGACCTGCATCCGACACGGTTCCGTCGGCCTATTCATAAGAGTCTCCTCGTCGCAACATTGGCCGTAAAACCTGCCGCCCTTCGCCATGTACCGGGCTCTCCCCGGCGCGGACTACTCCGGCGGCTCCGCCAGCGTGAGAGTATCGAGGCTTTGCATACCAGCCGAACCCTTGCGGGTAGCTCCCACGCCTTCCCGTGTTGCGTGCATAGCCGTCATCGTGTGGGGGTAGACGCGCTCTATACGCCTATACCTGCATCCTGCAGGCTCGACAACTTCGGTCTGCCTTGCCTACCGATCAGACCGCGCCCCTGAGGCTCAGGAGGCCATCCCGCTGCTCGATCAAACAGCGGGTAAGCTGTCTCTCACCCATAGCTCCAGCATTCGGGGTGAGGCGATGGACTGGAGGCGCTTTATACGAGCGTTCACGTTGGTTCGTCATGCCCACACTCAGCCTTGCGGTCAGGGGCGAACTGGAGTGTTGCCCGTTCCCGCGTGTTTCCAGGGCTTCAGACGACGGGCGGTATCAGCTCCGTCGCCTGCCTGGTCAGGCTCAGGTTTGGTAGGAACCTGGCTCCTCGCGGAGCGTTGCTACGCACACCGGCACGGCGCACGATCAAGGACCTCGCAATCGAGGAGTTTCCCCGCTTCGATGATCTGGCGGGTGACGAGCACATCTTCGGGTGAGGGGGTTGGGTCGCCCGACGGGTGGTTGTGGGCCATGATGAGTGCGGCACTGTTGCGCCGGATCGCCTCTTTGAAGACCTCACCCACACGGATCATGGCGCTATTGACGGAACCGATGTAGATCGTGGCCACCTGCTGGACACGATTCTTCGTATCGAGCAGAACGACACGGAGATGCTCCTGATCCAGATGCCCCATTTCAACCATGAGAAGTGCAGCTGCATCAGCAGGGCTCTTGATCTGCATCCGCTCATCAGGGCCAGCCAGGAGCAGGCGACGCCCAATCTCGAGCGCCGCCTTAACCGTTGCCGCCTTTGCCGTTCCCATACCCTGGCGCCGACAGAGGTCGTGGTAGTCGGCGCGGAGCAGCCCTGCCCAACCGCCACACTCGATCAGCGTCTGCTGGGCAAGTTGCAGCACGTTGAGCCCGGGTACACCGACACGTAAGAGGATCGCTAATAACTCGGCGTCACTCAACGCAGTCGGACCAACCAGCGCCAGGCGCTCACGTGGCTGGTCGGTCAGTGGCAACTCCTTAATTCGCGACTGGTAATCACCCATCGTCTCCTCCCCTTCGTCGTGCGGGCGAACAGTGCCCGCCATACGAGCTATACCGCACGGGGAGGTCGAAGGTTACACCGGTGGCGGCAATATTGCAGATTGTCACGACCTGCACTACCATGGCGTGGTAAGCCTCCGACGGCCATTTTTGAGAAAGGGTACCGCACCTACGATGAATCCATCCTACGACCATGCACGCGGCTCCTCCGACACGTTGGGCATCGGGATCATCGGTTCCGGCTACATGGCCCTCACCTACGCAGAGGCTCTTGCCCGCCACGTGCGCGGTGGTAGCCTGGTGGCGATTGGTGGGGGTAGCCGCGCAAGTGGCCTTGCGGCGCACTACGGTGTCCCAGCCTATCCCACTCACGAGGAGTTGCTGACCGATCCGGCGGTCGATGCGGTGATTATTACCACCCCCGATCAGGTTCATGCCGAGCAGACACTCGCCGCCGCCGCCGCGGGTCGCCACGTGCTGGTGGAGAAGCCGATGGCTCCTTCGGTGGCCGAGTGCGACCGTATGCTCGCTGCCTGCGCTGCGGCTGGGGTAGCTCTGGCGGTGGTGAAGACCGAGCGCTACCGACGTACGAGCCGTAAGGCCCGCGAGTTGCTTGATGCGGGGCGGGTCGGCGCGATTCGGATGCTTACGACGACCTCTTGCTTTTCAGAGCTTGTGGGTGCAGAGATTCTGACCAGTCGGCCCTGGTACCGTGATCCCGCTGGGGGTGGGCTCTTCATGAGTATGGCCTCGCACAATAGCGATCTGCTGCTCTGGCTGATGGGCAAACCTGCCCTTTCGGTCTACGCACAGGCTGGCAGCTACAGTGAGCTTGGTGCCCCAGATCTGAGTGTGATGGCGCAGATTGGCTTTGCAGGCGGTGCCATGGCCCAGATGCTCATCTCTGCCGAGATGCCGCCGCCGAGCCTGCGTAGCAGTGAGGTGCGCTTCCAGGTGATTGGGAGTAGTGGCATTATCGACTTCGAGAACTATGAGTTCCTCGATCTTGGTCAGGGAGATAGCTGGGAGCGGCTCGTGACGCCTCCGCGCTTCGACTATATGGCGGATCCAACCTCGCCTCAGCGCCTTGAGCCCCACATCGGGGTGGTGCAGGGGTTTGTTGATGCCCTCCTGACGAATAGCCCGCCCCCTGTAACTGGTATGGACGGTCGGGCAGCCGTCGCCATCTGTGAGGCCTGCCTCCGTTCAGCGGCGAGTGGTCAGGTTGTCCAGTTGGTGTAGTGGGAGGTGTGGAGGGTGTAGCCCTCGGCAAAACCCTAACCCCTACCTGTATTGCTTCACTGGAGTTAGCGCCTCATCCCACCCCTCCCCCGTTGGGAGGGAGCCAGAATCCTCCCCCCAGCGGGGGGAGGTTGGGAGGGGGGCATCTGTGCCAACCTTATAAAGCAGTACCCCTACCTGTTCACACTTCTCCTGGAGTGAGGGCCTCTCGCCCTCGTGGCGCCCCCGTACGGGTAACCCCCCGTGGTTGCCCTCTCAGCCCTGGTAGCGCCAGCCTGTAGCGTCGGCGTAGCCGAAACTGAACCACGCCTACGCTTCAAAGGCTCTCGAGAAAGGCCACGAGGTCGCGTCGATCCTGTTCGCTGAGCAGCAGAGGGCTGATGGCAGGGCTAGTAGCTGGCGAGGAGTCACCGCCACGGGCGTAGTGCTCGATGACCGCTTCAAGGGTCGCAGCACTTCCATCGTGGAAGTAGGGCGAACTATGGATGAGGCCGCGCAGGGAGGGAACGCGGGCGCGCCCGGCGTTGCGGGTTGGCTCGCTCTGCAGGCCGATGTTGTGGTAGCTTGCATCAGCGAAACTGGGTGGCCGATGGCAAGTTACACAGCCCAGTTCAACGAAGAGGGCTTGTCCCCGCTGAGCCGCCGCATCGAGTGGTTCGCGGGCCCGGGGCGGTAGAGGGATGGCCCGTAGTGCTGCGGCCAGGGCCTCACTGGTCTGCTCCCAGGTGACGAGCTCCGGTGCATCGGGGAAGGCGCTACGGTAGGCGGCAGAGGTTGCCGGATCGGCCCGTAGCTGCGCCAGAGTCGCGGCGCTGAGTGGCCCCATCTCGTTGGGATCGGTGAGTGGGCGCAGTGCAGCCGCTTCCAGGGTGGTGAGCTCGGGGCTGAACCAGCCAAAGCTCTGGCGTTCTGCCAGCCCCCACAGGGGTGGTGTGTTGAGCCCACCTGGGTAGGCGACCG
>CAIWUD010000396.1 GCA_903915775.1 uncultured Chloroflexota bacterium
ACGGCCTGGTACCTGCACCCCGACGGCCGCCTCGACCTGCCCAAGCTCCTAGGGGCCTTCCAGCACTTCTTCCGCGAGCACTCGGAGGCGTGGTTGGAGCGCTTCGACTACCGTGAGGCGGGGCCGCAGTTGCTGCTGCAAGCCTTCTTGCAGCGCATCATCAACGGCGGTGGGCGCGTCGACCGCGAGTATGGACTGGGACGGCGGCGCACCGACCTCTGCGTGGTCTGGAGCTACCCGGGCGGCGTGCAGCGCGGGGTGATCGAGCTGAAGATCCGCTACCAATCCCTGGAGCAGACACTGGCCGCGGGGCTGGAGCAAACCTGGCGCTACGCCGATGTCATGGGGGCCGAGGAGGCACACCTGGTCATCTTCGACCGGCGCCCCACCATCCCCTGGGAGGAGAAGATCTGGCAGCGGAGCGCGCAGCACGCCGGGATGGCGATCAGCGTCTGGGGCATGTAGGGCGCAGCCCCCGTTTCGTTGCCAAGGAGCAGCCGCAGGAGTGTTCGGCTCGGGAGCCGTCACCCGATCTCCACAAGGAGTTCATTGAGCAGTACGCTCTGTCCGGGGCGAATATTCACAGTTGTCACCTGGCCGTCACGTGGAGCGACAAGCTCATTCTGCATCTTCATCGCCTCAAGGATCAGGATCGGCTGACCAGCTGCAACGCGCTGGCCGACCTCAACAAGGACACGGGCGATCAGGCCGGGGATGGGCGCCTTGACCCGTCCGTCGCCACTGGCCGGGCGAACAACAGCCACGTCGAGATCGCGTATCTGTAGCCTATGGCGCCCGTACGCACTCTCAATCCAGCGGAGATCATGGTCGATGCGGAGTACGTAGGGATGGCTCTCGACAATAGCCCATTCGATCGTGTCGAGTGTACGCTCCAAGGGGAGAGCGATGCGGAGGAGCTCACCATTGACGCGGACACCGATGAAGCCATCGCTATCGGGGGAAGCGATCAGTTCAACTTCAAACTCGTGCCCAGCGATCGTGATCAGTAGTCTGCTCATGCAACCTCCATACAGCGGGCGCCGCCCAGGCTAGTCGGGCAGACGGCGACTCTCGCGGTGCCAACCACTGGTGTAGGCCTGGGGGATGGCCGGATGGACGGTTTGCGTATGCTGCAGGAAGGCCAGAGCGGCGATAGCAGCGAGATCGCGCAGCCGCTCGGCGGGTGGTAGTGGGAGGGCATCCAGCAGGCGCACGCGACTAAACTCAGTGGTGTAGGATCCGCTCACGAACTCCGCGTGGGCGATGATGAGCCGAATCAGGCTCAGGTTGGTCTGGATCCCACCGATACGGATCTCCTGGAGGGCCCGCTGTGTACGCTGGATCGTCTCCTCGCGGGTGGCACCCCAGACCACCAGTTTGGCCAAGAGCGAGTCGTAGCGTACGGGAACCTCAGCGCCGGCGTAGGCGTAGGTATCGACCCGCACATTGGGCCCACCAGGGAGCTGAAAGCTACCGATTCGCCCGGGGCTTGGCAGGTAGCCATGCCAGGGATCTTCGGCGTTCACGCGGCAGAAGATGGCGTGGCCCTCCAGGTAGACCTGATCCTGGCTGCGCTCCAGTGGCAGGCCGGCAGCGATACGGATCTGCTCACGCACCACATCGATCCGTGAGATCATCTCGGTGACCAGGTGCTCAACCTGGATGCGAGGCTTCACTTCCGTGAAGAAGTGCCGACCCGTGCTGTCGACCACAAACTCGATAGTGCACGCCCCACGCAGGGCAAAGAGGCGGGCAATCGTGAGCGCACTCTGCCAGATCGCTTCACGATCGCTGCTGCTCAACCCCGGGGCAGGTGCCTCGGTAACCACTTTGCGCGTATTGCGCTGGATCGAGCCGTCACGGTCGCCCATATGGATGACGTTGCCAAAAACATCACCCAGGATCGGTACCTCGATGTAGCGTGAGGGCAGGATAGCCGCCTCCAGGTAGATCTGGCCATCGCGATAGGCAGCCTGGGCCTGGGCTGACGAGCGGCGAACCACCGCGAGCAGATCGTCGGCCGTGCGGGCGATTGCCGTACCACGCCCCCGCCCACCAGCACAAGACTTCACCACAAGGGGGTAGCCAAGCTGATCAGCTTCGGCCAGGAGTGCTGCGCCATCTTCGGGGGCGAATGAGCGTGACGAGGGTTGGGTCGTAGGGAGCCCTGCCGCGCCTACCCGAGTAATAGCCTCTACCCTATCACGCACCTGGGCGAGCGGACCACTCCCCGGCCCAATAGGCGTAATACCAGCAGCCTCACAGGCCTGTTCAAAGCCGACATCCTCGGAGACGAGGCCATAGCCAGGGTGGATGACATCCGCACCGCTGCGCTGCGCAACCGCCAGCAGTTCGCGGGGGTCACGGTAGCCCTGAGCTGACGTGAGCATAAAGGCCTCATCGGCTAGGCGCACGTGAAGCGCACCCATATCACCCACCTCGTAGACGGCAACCGTGCTGATGCCGAGATCGCGACAGGTGCGCGCGATACGCACGGCAATCTCACCACGGTTAGCAATCAGGAGTTTCTTGAACATCGCTGCCCTTTCTTGTATCGAAGCCTGGCGCTCACATCGGAGCGAGCCCATGCTTCCTCGGCATGCGGCGTTCACGCTTGGAGAGCGTGACGCGCAGGGCCTGGATCAGGACCCGACGACTATCTTGCGGCTCAATCACATCGTCAATCAGGCCGCGGGCCGCAGCGATGTAGGGATTGTTAAAGGTCTCCTGATACGCGTCTGCTAACTCCTGGCTACGGTCGTGGGGATTGGCGGCGGCCTTCACCTCGTTGCGGAAGAGGATGTTAACCGCGCCCGCTGCACCCATCACGGCCAGTTCGGCGTTGGGCCAGGCGTAGAGCAGATCACCACGCAAACCCTTGCTACTCATCACACAGTAGGCACCACCATAGCTCTTCCGGAGAATCAGCATCAGCTTGGGCACCGTCGCCTCAGCGTAGGCGTAGATCAGGCGTGCACCGTTACGAATAATCCCCCCATACTCCTGGCTGGTACCGGGAAGAAAGCCGGGTACATCCTGGAGCGTGATGATAGGGATATGGTAGGCATCACAGACACGGATGAAGTGTGTTGCTTTGACGCTCGCCTTAATATCGATAGTACCGGCGAGAGTCATCGGCTGATTGGCAACGAACCCCACCACGTAGCCATCGAGCCGTGCGAAGCCGACCACCATATTTTGTGCCCAGAGCTCGTGGATTTCGAGGAAGCGCCCATCATCAACGATCGTGGCGATCACCTCCCGTACATCGTAGGGCTTGCCAGGGTCGATCGGCACGATCGCATGGAGCTCGGGGCAGCGACGCGCCGGATCGTCACGTGGTGGAATGTAGGGTGGATCGCTCATGTTGTTGGAGGGCAAGAAGCCTAGGAGATCACGTATCTTGAGCAGACACTCCCGGTCGTTGTGGGCGAGAAAGTGGGCTACACCACTCTCGGTGGCATGGATCCGTCCGCCGCCGAGCTCCTCCTGGCTCACATGCTCCTGCATTACCGAGCGCACCACCTCAGGTCCGGTGATGAACATGTAGCTCTGCTCGGTCATGAAGATGAAATCGGTGAGCCCGGGTGAGTAGACCGCCCCACCGGCACAGGGCCCAAGGATAGCCGAGAGCTGCGGAATGACCCCCGATGCTTCGCAGTTCGCATCGAAGATCCGCGCATACCCTCCCAGGCTATCAACACCCTCCTGGATGCGGGCCCCGCCCGAGTCATTCAGGGCGACAAAAGGGCAACCGTAGCTGAGGGCCATGTGCATCGCCTTCACGATCTTGTTGGCATGCATCTCACCGAGGGAGCCACCCATCACACTGGCGTCCTGGGCCGCGACAAAGACCTGACGTCCGTTGATCAGGCCAAAGCCGGTCACCACACCATCGCCGTAGCGTGAGCTCTTCCCGCCCATGTAGTGCTCGTAGCGCGGCATCACCAGGGTATCGATCTCGTTGAAACTATGGGGGTCAAAGAGGATGGCAATCCGCTCACGGGCGGTGAGGCGCCCTTTCTGATGCTGCATTTCGGTATCTTGGGTCGTGCCAGCGGCAAGCGCTTTACGCTCGCGCAGCTTGCGGACATACTCTTCCATGGACATACGGCTTCCTTCTCAAGGTTCGGTTGGGTTGTGTTGTGGCGGGCTGCGCCTGCCACACCTCCCGCTTGAAGGTTACCGAGTGTCTGCTCGGTGTCTGTAGCGGGCTGCACCCTCCCGCATGCTCGTCACGCGCACCCGCAGCGCAACAGCTGCATCATAGGCGACAGCACCCCGGGCAACAGGTGAGGGGTGTTTATTGTGCGGAAACGTTTAACCACGTATCCCCCCATGTGGGCTATACCGGGATAGGACTTTCCCCCCTTTCCAAAAAGGATCGGAAATAGGTATGTTTACGCTATCTCCTAGTCCGGTCGATTGCTTCGGCTGTGCCGTGGGTTGCGGGGGTTTGAGGAGGGCGGAGTCCGCCATAAACTCCCGCAGGATGGCAACGCCCTTGCTCAGACATATTTTGAGGCGCGATGAATAGCAGTCATATCCTGATTGCGATGAGTGACAGTGTTGAGCGAATGATGCTCGAGGCACGTCTACGAAGCGCCGGTTTGGTGACATCCAGTGCTGCCAGAGTGGAGAGTGCCCTGAGCCTTCTGGCCGCCGAACCGTACGCACTCTTGATCACGACCCTGCAGAGCCCCGGACTCGACGGTATTGCACTCCTCCGCGAGGCACGAACTCGCGACCCTGAGCTAGAAGTCATCCTCGTAGCAACCATGCCAACGGTTGAAGCGCTGATCGCTGCTCTCGACTATGGTGCGTACGCTTGTCTACGGCAACCAATGAACCCTGGCATGCTGGAATCACGGATCAGTGCAGCCCTTGAGCGTCGGCGTCTACGCCTGATGCGCACCAACATCCTACACCAACTGAGTGCACAACTCCTGCATATTGCTGAACCTGAGCAGCGCACTTATCGTGCGCATGGGGCACAGGTGCCGCTCTTACGTATTGGTCAGCTCGAGCTCGATCCCGTACGTCGCCGGGCCAACTTTGGTCAGCGTCTACTCGAGCTATCGCACGGCGAGTTTGATCTGCTGCTCTACCTTGCTCTCCGTGATAACCAGGTCATCTCAGTTGAACAGATAGCCCGCGACGTGATGGGCCACATCCGCTGTTCAGCGCAGGAGGCGCGTGATCTGGTGAAGGCGCGCATCTACCGCCTGCGGCGTAAGATCGAACCCGATCCTGAAGCACCGGCGCTGATTATCAGTGTCCGTGGTGCTGGCTACATGCTGACGACATCAGCGTAGCCAAACGAGACCTCCCCTCACCCCTCGTGCCCGTTGCGGGGCACAAGCCTCCCCCCTACCCCTCCGAGCAGATAGCTATAGCACAAAACGCCCATTCCCAGGCTTCAGCAGGTGCGCTGAAACGACGGGGAGGAAGGGGCGCTTCTGGCGATGCGTACGAGCGGCATGGCGCGCTAGGATAGGGGCAAGCCTCAACTCGCACCGTACATCGGGGTGCAGAGGCCAGAGATCCGTGCCAAGTTACGCCTCTCTGGAGGCAAGCAGACTATGAGCTACGAGCATGCATACAACCAGGTCGGCGTCAACACCAGCTACCCAGCCGAACGGCGCAGTTCGCTCCGGCTTGCGGTGCCGTTTCGTGCCCTTACGCGCTGGCGCAGCCACGGCACGAGCGTTGAGGAGGAGGAGGTCACCCTGGCGAATCTGAGCGCCCATGGACTACGTACCCAGATCTCACAGCTGTTAGCTGTAGGTGAACCTCTGTTTGTTCTGGTGCGCTTCGATCTGCGAATGGAACCTAGAATAGCTGGACCGGGTGTGGCGATCCGTGGGGTGATCATCCGCACCGAACAGCTCGCCGATGGTCGCTGCGACATTGCACTCCTGTTTACCCACCATCGCATGCTGTTTGAGTCCTACTTCACCCCGCCCCATGGGGCTACACTGCACTCCACCCCATGATGCGAGAAGGGTGGAGTGGAGGAACCGCCACACACCCAGAAGCGAAGGCGATCATGAGCGAATGCTGGTACGTCTTGCGCAGCAAGCCGCACAAAGAGGATCTGCTCTACCACCATGCGCTTGCCCGAGGTTTCAGCATCTTCTACCCCTGGATCGAGGTGCAGCGTTCTCATCCACGTGCACGAAGCAGAGCACCCTACTTCCCCAGCTACATGTTTGTCCAGTGTGATTTGAGCCTGGTGGGTAGTAGCACCTTCCGGTACATGCCACACGCGATCGGCCTGGTGAGTTTTGACCATGAGCCGGCGAGTATCGATGCTGCTGTTGTTGAGGCGATCCGTGAGCGTGTTGCGCTGCTCAATGCCACAGCCAAGACCACTCACGCCAATTTCCATGCCGGTGATCGCGTCTGGATCAGTGCAGGACCATTCGCTGGCTGTGAGGCCATCTTTGATGCGCAATTGAGCGGGAGTGACCGGGTACGTCTGCTGTTGAGGCTGCTGAGTGAACGGCAGGTTGCCCTCGAAATTGAGGCGACACACGTACAGCGCTGCGCAGACGGCACCACACCAGTACACCCAGTCAGAGGCGGATAGTCCGCAGAACTTCACACCTGCACGCCGCATCGCCCAGAGCGATAGCGGAGTGGCGGAGCCTGCCCAAAAGCCGACCTACCCTGTCGGAGTGGCGGAGCCTGCCCAAAAGTAGGGCTTGTCGAATGGAGGGTGACGTTGACCAATCCCTATACGTCAGGAGGCTTAAGATGGAGATCAAGGCATATCTCAGCCTGATCTGGCGCTGGTTCTGGCTGATAACGCTAGCAGCGCTCCTAAGTGGTACGTTGGCCTACATCGTGAGCGAGCAGATTCCACCCACGTATGAGGCCTCGACCATCGTGACGGTTGCGCGGCGTGTGGCAGCCGACAGCGAGTATACGCCGTTGAGCGAGCGTCCGACGGCGACCTACGTCGAACTGCTACGCAAACGGACCGTGCTCGACGAGGTTCGTAGCCGACTCGGACTGAACGTCGACTCGCGCACGTTGGAGCGGCAGCTACGCGTGGGGGTCATCCGTGACACTGCGCTCATTCGCGTAACGGTGAGTGACCGCGATCCCGGGCGTGCAGCTGCCATTGCAAGCGCGTTGGTCGACCTTGTGAGTATGCGTGGACATGAACTGCTCGGCAATGATGTGACTATCCGCCGTTACAGCCTGCACGTTATCGATCCGGCACAAGTGGCGAGTCTCCCGGCGAGTCCAAACATCCCGCTCAATGTTGCGGTGATGGCGGTCATCGGTGCCCTCCTGACGTTCGGCAGCGTCCTGATCTGGGCGCAGTTTGACGATCGGGTGCAGAGTGCCGAAGCGATTCAGGCCCTCACCGGGATCACCACACTCGCAACGATTCCCCACCAGGGGATAGCCCGGATGCAGGGTCGCCCCATTGCAGCACGCAATGAGCGCGATCCGGTGGTCGAGATCTACCGCATGCTGCGCGTCCACATTGAGCATCTTGCCACCAACCGGCCGTTGCACACGCTCCTCGTGCTCAGCGCAACTCGTGGTGAGGGAAAGAGCACCACCGTGGCGAACCTCGCCATCGTTCTGGCCCGTGCCGGTCGACAGGTCATCCTGGTTGATGGCGATCTGCGACGACCGAGCCTGCACACCCTCTTCCGGCAGTCGAACGAGCGTGGGGTAACGACAGCCCTGGCGAATGCTACCACAGAGAGCCTGGAGAGCCACCTGATGCCGACGGGGATCGCCAACCTGCGCCTCATGCCGAGTGGGCCGCTGCCGACGAACCCAGCTGAGTTGCTCGGCTCGCCACAGATGCGGCACCTGATCGAGCAATTGAGCGCAAGTGGCGCGATGATCCTCATCGATAGCCCGGCCCTCCTCGAAGTGGTCGACGCGATCACCTTGGCACGCTTCTGTGATGCCACCCTCCTGGTGGCCCGGGCCGGTGCTACACGCTCAGGAACTTTGGTCAACGCTCTGGAGCGACTGGCCCAGTTTAACGTTAGGCCACTGGGCGTAGTGCTGAATGGCGGAAGCCGATCGCGCAGCTATGCTACCCAGCGCGCCGGTGAACCGGCTCCGGCTGCCATCGAGCTCTAGGCTAACTCTCACGGGGCAACCACGGGGGGTTGCCCCAACAGCTGGCCCGCTGAAAAGGCACAGGTCAGCGTGAACAGTACGCGGGAGGGGTGGAGGGTGCAGCTCTCCACAAGACAATCAACCTTGGGTCCGTGAACAGCTAGGAGCCGAGCCGTGGACAGAGCCGAACAGTCTGTAGGGTCGACACGTCTCTCCTTGCGGGCCAACTTCTCGTGGACGTTTGTGGGCAATAGTCTCTTTGCGGCATGTCAGTGGGGCATGCTGATCGTTCTGGCAAAGTTTGGCTCACCCGCCCTCGTAGGGCAGTTTGCTCTCGCCTCAGCGATCACGGTACCGGTGGTGATGTTGAGCAACATGCAGCTGCGCGACATCCAGGCGACGGATGCACGGATCGAGTACCAATTTGGCGACTACGTGGGGCTGCGCCTGATCACGACCCTTGTCGCACTGCTGATCCTTCTTGGGGCGATCCCGATCCTTGGCTACCAGGGCGAGACAGCCCTCGTCGTTGCCGCCTTTGGCCTCTTCAAGGCGGTCGAGGCGATCAGCGATGTAATCTTCGGGCTACTCCAGCAGCGGGAGCGGATGGATCGAATTGCCCAGTCACTCATGCTCAAGGGGGTGCTCTCGCTCATCGCCCTGGGGAGTGGCGTCCTGCTCGGCGGTAGTCTCATCTGGGGCATCCTGGGGCTCACGGTAGTCTGGGTTCTGGTCATCACGCTCTTCGATCGGCGAAGTATCGCCCTGATCCTTGGTACTCGCGGGGAAAAGGTAACGCTACCAGCACCACGCTGGGAGTGGCCCACCCTCTGGAGCCTGCTCCAACTGGCGTTGCCGCTGGGCATGGTGATGATGCTCATCGCCCTAGCAACCAGTATCCCGCGCTTCTTCGTCGAACGCTACCTGGGTAGCCACATCCTGGGTATCTTCGCCGCACTCACCTATCTGCAGGTGGCAGGCATGACAGTGGTGAGCGCCCTGGGTCAGTCGGCGCTACCTCGGCTTTCTCACTACTACGCCGCGGGTGAGCGAGGAGCATTTCTCCAACTGCTGCTCCGCATGCTCGGAATCGGACTGCTGCTCGGTGGGGGCGGAGTGATCCTCGCCATCGTCGCAGGCCCGCTCCTCCTCACCCTGATCTACGAGGCAGAGTATGCGGCACATGCCGACTTCTTCGTCTGGGTGATGGTCGCGTCAGCTATCGGTTACCTCTCATGGATCGCCGGTGAGGGGGTAAAGGCTGCGCGCTACCTGCGCATCCAGGTCGTGCTCTTCGCCATTCAGGTTATCGTCCTGACCGGCATGTGTATCTGGCTCATCCCTGCACTGGGCTTGATGGGTGTTGCGCTAGTCATGATCACCGCGGCACTGATTCATCTCCTGGGGGTAGTGCTGATCCTAATGCATGCGATCAGGGCCATGACCCCTACAGCGGGGTAGGCAGCCGCGTCTGTAGAAAGGAGCAGAGTGTCATGGTCCAGAGAATCGTGCAGCCGGCCGGAGCAGAGCGCACCCTACCGCGCATCGCGCTCGTACTGCTGATCCTGGCGGCCCTCGGTCAACTCTACAACAACCTTGCCCTGGCCAGGATTGGGAGCTTTGTGGTTGGTATCCCGCTTCTGCTCCTGATCGGTGCGACGGTGATCGCGCTGATCACGCCGCGCCAGCACCCGGCAGATGGGGCGCTACCACTGCTCTGGGGGCTACTCATCGGCTGGCAGATCTTCGTAGGGGTGGCCCTGGGCCGGACGAGTGATCGCGAGTGGCTCCAGCCACTGCTACTCTTCACCCTCTACACAACATGCTTCGTCATCATCTCACGGCTGAGCATTACCCACGACGATCTGAACTGGGCGATGGTGAGCATCGGGGTGGCCGTGCTGATCTTTGGTGGACTGGGGATTGTCCAGTTCTTCCTGCTCAATCTGTTCCAACTGGTGCCCGCCCTCCCACCTGAGCTCTCAGCAGTGGTCTGGCAACCGACCATCGATATCTACCGCACCGGGGGGCTCCTACGACCGGCAGGACTCTCGTACGAGCCGGCAACCTATTCGATCGCGCTCTCGGTAGCCCTAGTACTCTTCATCTTGATGAGCAGCATTACCACTTTTCGGCAGCGTGGACTCATCATCGTCAGTGGGATCTGCCTAGTGATCGCCAGCCTCCTGACCCTGTCCCTCGCTGGATGGGCCGTTGCACTTCCGGCACTGCTAGTCGGCGCGCTACACAAACGCTTCCGCCACTTCACCCTACCGGTGATCATCCTCGTTACGACGCTGCTCATAGCCTTCACCTACGCTGGCTTCGCCCCCGTGATCAGCACACGGCTCGCCGATATTGCTGCAGGGAGCGATGAGTCGGCGAACGTACGCGTACTAGCGGCAGCGAGCCTACTCGTCGAACCATCACGCGAACTAGCCCTCTCCTTCACCGGGGGTGGTTGGGGTCAGGGTAGTGAGTTTTGGGCACTCATGGATGAGGTCTACCTGGGTCGCTTTGGCACGAATGTGACCGATATCCACAATATCTTCACCGTCATACGGGTGAGTCAGGGTTGGGTGGGTATTGCGCTGCACCTCCTGTTGCTGTTGGCTATTGCCCGGCTGGGGGTCCGTCACAACCGAACGCTCTACCTCCCGGCCTTAGTGATGATTGGGACACTCCATTTTGCCTCCGGATTCTACCTCGATCCGGTCTTCTGGGCCCTCCTGGGCTTGATCGCCGTCCTCCGTGATCGTGATGCGATGCAAGAACTGGAAGGGCAAGGAGCAGTACGATGGCGCCACTCATAATGTACGCGCTTGAGGTTGGAGTGCAGGGTGGGACTCGCCGCGCCTTCGACCTGCTCGTTGAGCTATCACGGGGCTTTGAGATTGATCTGCGCCTGCTACCGCGCACGCCACTGAGTGAGGCTCAGCTCGCCGAGCTTGGAAACTACGCGTGGAGGATCGAGCAGATCGCGCGCCGTGACGCCTCCCTACGTGACCGGATGGCAATCATGCTCCGTGCGATCCGTCAGGGTATCCCCTACCACGCGGCACTGATTGAGCACTCGTTTGCATGCAACCCCGCTGCCCAATGGCTACGCCCACGGCCCGATCAGTGGGTCTACGCCGCACTGATGCACTGGACTGTCCCCCTCTACAACGGGCATGGGCCGCGCTGGGTGGTCGATCAGTGGGATGCCGACGTGCACTACTGGGAGGTCCAGACCGGGCAGTTGGAGCAGCCAGTGCAGCGGCTGATGGCACGGATCAATCGTGATCTCACCTACCGCCAC
The DNA here is from genome assembly GCA_903915775.1 of uncultured Chloroflexota bacterium. Lineage (GTDB taxonomy): Bacteria > Chloroflexota > Chloroflexia > Chloroflexales > Chloroflexaceae > Viridilinea. Next base: position 11,399 of record CAIWUD010000396.1, read on the forward strand.
TGTCGGCAGCTCTACCCACGCATCGGACGGCTCCTGTCGGTCTGTGAGGAGGATCGTGAGCTCAGCTTGGCGGTGGCACCCACGGCACGGGTCGAGGTGATCGCTAATGGGCTGGACTGTGACTACTACCGACCCGAGCGAAGCCCCGACCCTGCACCGAGCATCCTCTTCACCGGCACCTCCGATCTACGCAACCTGAACGCACTACACTTCTTCCTGCGCGAGGTCTACCCACTGGTGCGGCAGGCAGTTCCCGAGGCACGTTTCATCCTAGGGGGCAACTTCAGCGCCGAGACGCGGCGCTCCCTGGAGGGCGTAGCGGGGCTCAGTTCGACTGGGCGTGTGCCCGATATTCGCCCGCTCTACCAGCAGTCACCCATTTTCGTGAGCCCCTACCAGGATGCCTCGGGCAGCAAAATGAAGGTCTCGGAAGCCCTCGCGACCGGCAGCTGTGTGGTCGCACTCCCGATGGGTATCCGTGGGTTACCCCTGGTTGAGGAGGAGGAGGTACTGGTTGGTCGTGATGGGCCGGAGATGGCACGACAGATCATTCGTGCCCTGCGCGATCCCGCCCTTGCCCGACGGATCGGAGCAGGTGGACGACGTTTTGCCGAACGCAATCTCGACTGGCGGCGGGTCCTGGGGCCACGCCTGCGGCGCATCGTGGCCGAGGCGGCCGTAGCAGCGGGAGAGGAGGGAAGACATGCACCTTTGGCTAGTTAACCCATTCGATCCACTTCCGAGCGATCACGGCTCTCGGCACATGCGCTACCAGATGCTCGTCGCGGAACTACTCCGACGCAAGCATCAGGTGACCTGGATCAGCGCGGATTTTATGCATACACGCAAAGCCTACCGGCGCCCCCCCCGTCCCGAACAACTCCCAGCGGGGCTCCAGGTCGCACTCCTCCCGACCAGTCGCTACCGCTGGAATATCGGCCCGGGTCGACTGCTCCACCACGCCCAGTACTGTGCGCGCCTCCGGCGCTGGATGGAGCGCAGCACACCGCCAGATGGCATCGTGGTGAGCTACCCTCTCCCTGAGGCGGCACGGGACTGCTTGCGCTACGGGCAGCAGGTGGGGGTACCAGTGGTCGTTGATGTGCAGGATCGCTGGCCCGACGCCTTCCTCGACATTCTGCCACCACCGCTGCACTGGATAGGACGGGGGGTACTCACACCAATGTACCGACAGTCACGGGAGGTGTTCCAACAAACAGCTCGGTGCGTGACGGTGAGTCAGCACTACCTGGAGTGGGCACAGGCCTGCCGCGGGCCACAGGCCTTCGATGTTGGGCGCGTCTACTACCTTGGGTACGACCCGACCGATCGTGTTGGTACCAATGATGAAGCGAGCATGGCCGAGCTCCTCGCACGTGGCTTCACCCCAGAGACGACAAACTTCAGCTTCATCGGCACCCTCGGTGTCTCATACGATATCGGCTGTCTGATCAGGGCGGCCCGGCATATCGCCGCGGAGTATCCGCGAGTCCGCTTTATGATCGCTGGCGATGGACCGAGGCGCGCGCGCTGGCAGGCTATGGCCACAGGACTCGGGCTCAAGAATGTGATCTTCCTAGGTTTCCTGAAGACAGGGCCACTGCGCACCATGTTACGCCACTCGTTCGCTGGGCTGATCACGATTCGCAACAATCGGCAATCGGTGCAGAACAAACCGGCTGAGTATATGGCCTTCGGTTTGCCCCTGATCAGCTCCCTCGAGGGTGAGTTCGCACAGTTCGTCGACCAGGAGCCCCTGGGCGTCTCGTACCGGGCCACGGATGTCGACTCGCTCACCGGGGCCATCCGCCAGTTGCTCGATACCCCGGCCTTTGCCGAAGCGTGTCGCCAACGGGTACGCCAGCTCTTCGAGGAGCGCTTCTCAGCACAGGCGATCTATCCGGCGTATGTGGATGACCTGGAGCAGATCTGTATGCCGGCAACGGCAGAGCGGGAGTTGGGCAGATGAGGCGCTTTATCAGTCTGATGTACCACAATCTGGGGTCGGGGCAGGAGAATCGCTACACGGTGAGTGAGGCAACCTTCAGTCAGCAGATTCGTTGGCTGATCGATGCTGGCTACATTGTCGAAGGCTTCCCGGAGTTGGCGCGACGTTTGGTCTGCCAAGATATCCCCTCCCGCTACGTGGTGCTGAGTTTCGATGATGGTCATCGGAGCAACCTGCATGCCGCGGAGATCCTGCGGAGCACAGGTGCACAGGCCACCTTCTTCCTGACCCACGACTACTGTCGCCAGCGGGCGGACTTCCTGCGCGACGATGAGATCAAGGATCTGGCTAGCCTCTGCTCGGTGGGCAGTCATGGCCTGAGCCATGCACCACTCTCGCGGCTCGGCATGCCGCAGCTGCGCAGCGAACTGGCCGAGAGCCGGGCCTGGTTGGAGGATCTCATCGGTAAGCCAGTAACAACCTTCAGTGCACCGGGTGGCTTCATCAGTCCGGCCGTCCTGCGCCTAGCCTGGAGCCTGGGCTACACCATGGCCGGTAACTCGGTGGAGTGGTGGAACGAAGCAGCCGTAGTAGCGCGTACCCGCCTCGTTAACCGGGTGACGATCCGCCAGGGTATGGCACTGCAGAGCTTTATCCGTGCCGTCGAAGGTGCACCTAGCTACCTGATCGGGCGCAGAATGCGTGCGAGCGTCTTGGGATTGGTGAAGCGGGTGGTGCCACTCCAGCAGTATGAACGGCTCAGCCAGAGCTTCTACCAGGCAGCAGCAGCGCTCACCCAGCAGGGCAGAGGAGATGGATAAGGAGGTTAGCCATGTACCGTGCCTTTGGCAAGCGTCTACTCGATCTCTGCATCGTCATCCCCGCACTGATCCTCCTCTCACCACTGCTCCTCATCATCGCACTCCTCATCAAGAGCAAGATGGGCTCGCCGGCACTCTTTCGGCAGGAGCGCGCTGGGCAGTATGGTCAGCCCTTCTTCCTATTGAAGTTCCGCACCATGCGTGACGATCGTGATGCTGCGGGCAAACTCCTTCCCGATCCACAGCGCATCACCCCTCTCGGGCGCTTCCTCCGCAGCAGCAGCCTGGATGAACTACCAGGGCTGTTCAATGTACTACGCGGCGAGATGAGCCTGATTGGCCCCCGTCCACTACTGATGAAGTACCTCGACCGCTATACCCCCGAACAGCGCCGGCGCCAGGAGGTCAAGCCGGGCATTGCCGGTCTGCCAGCCCTCTCGGGGCGCAGCGAGCAGAGCTGGGAGTCGATCTTGGAGCAGGATGTTCGTTATGTCGATCAGATCAGCTTCTGGCTCGATCTACGCATCATCATGGGCGTATTGATCGTCGTCATTACCCGCCAGGGAGTGCAGCGGAGTGCTGATGGCCTGGTACCAGAGTTTCTGGGCAGTCCCTCGCCCCGTAGGTCGGCAGTGGGTAAACGGCCATGGATGGCCTACCCGCCACGACTGAGGAGCAAGCGCCTCGACGCGCCGCGCACTAGGCGACCTCCCCTTGCACACTAGCCTGACCCGACGGGAGGTGTGACGCCAGACACGCCGACGCAGCCGTTCCCCGTTCGACGGGAGGGGTGTCGCCAGACACGCCGGCACAGCCGCCCCCCGTTCGACGGGAGGGGTGGAGGGCGAAGCCCTCCGCAAAAGACTCTAACCCAGCCCAGATAGCGCCAGACACGCCGGCACAGCCGACTCCCGTTCGACGGGAGGTGTGGAGGGCGAAGCCCTCCGCAAAAGACTCTAACCCAGCCCAGATAGCGCCAGACACGCCGACGCAGCCGAGATGAAACCATCCCTCTAGGAGCGTAGCCCCACAGCGGGCTGCATCAGGGAGAGCAGGATATGCAGATCTCAATCCTGACGAGTGTTGAGCAGGCCCGCGCCGTCTACCCAGAGGTTGCGGCGCTCTTTCGGACATGTTTCCAGCGTGATCCCGACACCAAACGCTGGGCACAATACTACTTTCTCAACCCCTACGGCGACCCACTCGTCACACTTGCCCGTAACAGTGAAGGGACGCTGATTGGACACAGCGGCATGATCCCGCAGCAACTGGTCGATCGTAACGGCGAGAGCTACCCCTACTGTCTGTCGATCAGTCTCATGGTAGACCCTCGTCACCGCGAGGGTTTCACGACCTTCTACACCCTCTTCGGAGCTGCAACCAACGCCGCCCACGATCGCAACGTACCATTTCTGCTCGCCTTTCCCAACGCCAACTCCTTCCTACTCCTCAAGCATGGCTTTGGCTGGCGCGAACTCGCCGAGAGTGGGCTCTACGACTGGAAGCCCGCTCCCCTCGACGCGACTGATACGCTGATTGAGCCCCTCGAGCGTTTCCGCCTTGGGAATGAGAGTGGCCACCCCGAGGATGCCACCTACCGGAGTTGGCGCAACCTGAGTGGCCCTTACAGGGTCGAACTGATCAATCAGCGTCTCGAAGTCATCTACCGGCGCACCGCGGATCAACTCCTGACCATCCTCGACCTGAACACTGAGCATCCAGAGCATGCCCCCGATGATCTCAGAGCACTTGCCGCATGGCATGGGGCGACGACCATACGCATCAGTGGCATCCACGCCCAGGCAGCTGGCCTGCGTGAGTCACAGCTCATCCCCCATGGCGACTACCGCCTGCGGCTCTGCTACGCACCGCTAACGCGACACCCGCCTCAACCCCGTTTCAGCCTACTCCTTTCGGATGTTTTCTAGGGAAGGGTGCGATTTTGGCTGCGCCAGCCGGACTATAGCTGGGTTACGTTTTTCGTGAAGGGCACAGCCCTCTCCTCCTCCCCGGGTTCCGGTAAGGACAAGCTCCTCCCCCCAGCGGGGGGAGGTTGGGAGGGGGGGCAGCCGGAAGGCTTCGCCCTCTACACCTCCCGTTCGTTGGGTTTTGCGAGGAGATACCCCATGAATATCCTTGTCGTAGCAACTCACGCCGACGATGAAGTACTCGGCTGTGGCGGTGTGATGGCACGCCACGCCGATCAGGGCGACACCGTCCAAGTCGCCGTTGTTACCCGTGGTGATCCCGCGATCTTTCCGCCCGAGTATGTGGAAACGATCTACCGCGAACTCCATGCAGCCCACCAGATGCTCGGTGGATCGGGGGTGCACCTGCTCAACTTCCCCTCCCCGCGCCTCGATACGGTACCAGGCTACGAGTTAGCCGATGCGCTACGTCGCCTGATCTTTGCCCTACAAGCCCATACCGTCTACGTACCCTTCCAGGGCGATCTGCACGGCGATCACCAGGCCGTCTACCAGGCAGCACTGGTGGCAACCCGTCCCATCAATGGCTGTCCTGCACGTAGGGTGCTCTGCTACGAGACCCTCTCCGAGACAGACTGGGCTTCGCCATTCGGCAATCACACCTTTACTCCGAATGTCTTCATCGATATTACCGCCTATCTCGGGCGCAAACTTGAGGCGATGCAGTGTTACCAGACTCAACTCAAGCCAGCGCCACACTCACGCTCACTCCAATCCCTTGAGGCCCTCGCCCGGCTCCGTGGCGGTACCGTCAGCCTGGAGGCAACGGAGGCCTTTATGCTCGTGAGAGAGATTGTATAGATGTGGTGACTGGTTCACCCGGGGAGGTGTGGAGGGCTTTGCCCTCCACAAAAAACTCAACCCA
>CAIWUD010000397.1 GCA_903915775.1 uncultured Chloroflexota bacterium
CACCCCGACGGACGCCTCGACCTACCGAAGCTCCTGGCTGCCTTCCAGCACTTCTTCCGCGAGCACTCGGAGGCGTGGCTGGAGCGCTTCGACTACCGCGAGGCAGGGCCGCAGCTGCTGCTGCAAGCCTTCCTGCAGCGCATCATCAACGGCGGTGGGCGCGTCGACCGCGAGTATGGGCTGGGGCGGCGGCGCACCGACCTCTGCGTGGTCTGGAACTACCCGGGCGGCGTGCAGCGCGGGGTGATCGAGCTGAAGATCCGCTACCAATCCCTGGAGCAGACCCTCGCTGCGGGGCTGGAGCAGACCTGGCGCTACGCCGACGCGATGGGAGCCGAGGAGGCGCACCTGGTCATCTTCGACCGGCGGCCCAAGGTCGCCTGGAGTAAGAAGATCTGGCGGCGGAGCGAACAACACGCCGGGATGGCGATCACCGTTTGGGGCATGTAGGGGTAGCCTCCGGCTGATCTGGGCTCACCGAGCGCCTGCTCGCTACTCGTGCTTGCCACGCTACCCTGGGGTCACCGAGCGCCTGCTCGGTGATGACGGGAACGGCGTACGTTCGGGATGAGCAGACGGTAGGGCAATCACGGGGGTTGTCCATACGGGGGCACCGCGCGGGCGAGATACAGCCCCCCGTGGCTGCCCTGCGCCTATGGTATGCTGTACGCAGCCATGATCGTGCTACGTCTGGAGGTGCCCTATGCGCTTCTTCACCACCGAGGGCCCAGTCAACTGTACGAAACACTACTGCCTGCCCCCCCTCGCCCGCATCAACCTCGAAGAGATCCGCGGGCTCATCGCGCAAGAGAAGTACTTCCTGCTCCACGCCCCACGCCAGACCGGCAAAACCAGTTGTCTCCTCGCCTTGGCCGACCTGCTCAACCGCGAAAGCACCTACCAGTGCGTCTACGCCAACCTCGAGGCGGCCCAGGCCCTGCGCGAGGATGTTGGTCAGGCGATGGCCCTCATGGTCAGCGCCATCGCCCGTTGGGCTGGCTTGACCAGCGGTGATGAGGCCGTTTCCACTCTGGCTCGTGCGGTGCTGGCCGATACACCCCACGCCGACGCTCTCGGCAGCTTCCTCACCCGTTGGTGCCAGCAACTCGATAAGCCCTTGGTGCTTCTCCTCGACGAAGTCGATGCCCTCATCGGCGATACGCTCATCGCCCTCCTGCGCCAACTGCGCGCGGGCTACCCCACCCGCCCCCACGCCTTCCCCCAGAGCGTCCTGCTCTGCGGCGTGCGCGACCTCCAGGACTACCGCATTCACTCCTCCCGCGAGCAGCAGGTGATCACCGGGGGTAGTGCCTTCAATATCAAGGCCGAGTCGCTGCGTCTCGGCGACTTCAGCCAACTCGAGGTGGAAACCCTCCTCGCCGAGCACACCCAGGAGACCGGCCAGATCTTCACCCCCGAAGCCCGTACCCTCGTCTGGGAGCTGACCCAGGGCCAGCCCTGGCTCGTCAACGCCCTCGCCTACGAGACCACCTGGCGCAACCTGGCGGGGCGCGACCGCAGCCAGGCTATCGATGCGCCGCAGATCCAGCAGGCGAAGGAGAACCTCATCCTGCGCCGGGTCACCCACCTCGACCAACTGGCCGATAAGCTCCGCGAGCCCCGTGTGCGCCGCGTGGTCGAGAGCATCCTCGTGGGTGTTGAGCAGCCTGAAGCCATTCCGCCCGACGACATCACCTATGTCCGTGACCTGGGGCTGGTCAAGACCGAGGGACAACTCCGGATCGCCAACCCGATCTACCAGGAGGTCATCCCCCGGGAGTTGACCTTCAGCACCCAGCTGACGATCAGCCAGCAGACCGCCTGGTATGTGCGTCCCGACGGACGCCTCGACCTGCCCAAGCTCCTGGCTGCCTTCCAGCACTTCTTCCGCGAGCACTCAGAGGCGTGGTTGGAGCGCTTCGACTACCGTGAGGCGGGGCCGCAGCTGCTGCTGCAAGCCTTCTTGCAGCGCATCATCA
>CAIWUD010000398.1 GCA_903915775.1 uncultured Chloroflexota bacterium
GGTTTCGGCTGCGCCAGCATGACCGTCCGGCGCTACCGGGGGATAAACCCCTCCCCCCGCTGGGGGGAGGTTGGGAGGGGGGAAGAGAACAACGACACTTTCCACACCTCCCCGGATGGTTGTGACGGAGTGAACAAAAGGGTTTCTATGTAGCGTAACGAGAATGACGCACCACGTCAAGGGTGAGTTGAGGGGGAATAGCCTACCCCACAGCCTAGGTTCCACAACCCTCAGTTGGTGGTGAGCAGTGAGTGCCGTTCGTTGAGCCAGAGAGAGAGGCAGCGCCCCTGCTCGAGCAACTCTAGGTGGTAGTCAACATCCGCATCGGCAGTCATGAGAATCCGTCGTAGGTGGCCCTGGAGCCAGACCACCTCAACGAGCACCGGGAGCGCCTCATGCTCAGCACTGCTCAGGGGGATTACTTGTGTATAGCCATCGAGGAGTGCGCGGGCTCTTGTGGCGTCGAGTGGTCCAGCATAGACACCCCACGGGTACCAGTCGGCAGGCGGGCTACCCACGGCGAAGTCAACGAGGGCATCAGCAAGATCAACGAGACGCGCATCCATGGTCACCTGATCGAAGTCGATCAGTGCGGCAGCGGCATCGCCACGAAAGATGAGGTTGTCGCGATGGACATCGCCATGGATGAGCAGGGAGGGGAGCGCCGCATACGCATGCTCCGGAAGCAGGCGCTGCAGATCGGCAGCACGCCGGTCGTACCAGTTGAGCAGCTCGATCAGGTCACCCATTACATCACGCTGCATCACCCGCTCAATCAGGCCGTGGAGCGAGAGCGTCGTATAGCGCGGCCCCTGGGAGGGTGGCGGGCTGGGAAAGCCGACTACTGCGTCGTGGTAGCGTGCGAGCAGCGTACCAGTCCCAACCAGGTGGGCAGGACGATCAGGGTTGAACTCGTCACCATCGATAAAGGTACAGAGCTCAAAGAGACGCCCATCGAGTTCGATCGCCGTTTCACCCGAGCGCGCAGCTAGCAGGCGTGGAGCCGGAAACCCCCGGGCGCGCAGCCAGGTGAGTAGGCGGTGACGCAGCAGAATGGATGCCCGCCCAATCTTATGTTGATTACGGCGTACCACATAGCGCCCCCTACTCGTCTCTACAAAGATGGTCTCGTTGACCAGACCATGGCTTGCCGGACGCATCGAACAGAGTGTGCCAAGATCATAGTTGCTTAGCAGCCGCTCAATATCATTCGGTGTGAGCAATGGTGACCTCCCATTGGGGTGTAAACCATTATACACAACGTCAGCTGAGCAGCGTTGGGGTAAAGGAGGCGTGAAGGGCGAAGCCCCTCAACCCAACCTGGGTTCCGCCAGGGGACGGGTGCATAGCTACACCTGAAGCTCCACTGGCCTACATGGTGTATCATCATGATCGACGGGCACTACCACCTCGCAGGGGGAAGGCGATATGGCCTTCACTGGGCGTAGCCCCGGTGAGTAAGGGTAGCATGAATGCCCATGGGGCATGGCACTACAGAGACTGAGGGTACTACAGCGATGAGCGCAGCCACTGAGCATTCCGAGACAAGACCTCCCATCGCCTACCGGATCCGAGGGGGAGAGCCCGTGATTGGGCAGATCCGCGCCCTGGGAGCGAAGAACTTTGCCACCAAGGCCATGGTGGCAGCACTTCTCGGTGATACACCAACCCAACTACTCAACTACCCAGCGATCGGTGATGTGGCCATCACCCGCGAGATGCTCACGGCGATTGGCGTAGTACTTACTGACGAGGAAGACGCACTCCTCATCGACCCAGCGGGGCTCGGCTCGGCGTGTGTACCCATCCCCGACTCGGGCAGTAACCGCATTCCGATCCTCCTCCTGGGGGCACTGTTGCACCGCTTCGAAGAGGTCTCGGTACCGGTTCTGGGTGGGTGTCGGATTGGCGAGCGTCCAGTCGACTTCCACCTAACGGCGATCGAACAGTTTGGTGGTGAGGTCATCACGACGGCTGAGGGCTACATAGCACGGCGACGCGGCCGGCTCCGGGGTGCTCAGATCAAGTTACCCTACCCCAGCGTTGGTGCCACCGAAACCTGCCTCTTCCTCAGCGTGCTCGCCGAAGGTCGTAGTGTCATTGCCAACGCGGCGATTGAACCAGAGATCATCGAGTTGATCACGATGCTACGGGCGATGGGCGCGGTGATCTTCACCTCTGCAGGGCGTGAGATCCGTGTTGAGGGCGTACGGCGCCTCGCCGGAACCCGCATGAAGATCCTCGGTGACCGTATCGAGGCCGCCTCCTGGGCATGTCTGGCTGGCGCATCCAATGGCGACATTACCGTGAGCGGGATCAACCCCAATAACCTAGGGAACTTCCTGGGCTACTTCCAACAGGTTGGTGGCGGCTTTGAGCTGATCGACTCCGATACGGTACGCTTCTTCCGTCGCACTCCGCTCACCCCAACCGTCGTGGAGACCGACGTCTACCCCGGCTTCTCCACCGATTGGCAGCAACCCTTCGCAATCATGCTCACCCAGGCTCACGGGATCTCGATCATCCACGAGACGGTCTACGAAAACCGCTTCGGCTACCTGAAGGCGCTCAATATCCTTGGCGCCAACACGCAGTTGACTACCCACTGCCTGGGTGGGCTGCTCTGCCGCTACCGCGATGCCAACCACGAGCATAGTGCCATCATTGTGGGGCCCACCCCGCTCCATGCCGAAGAGACGGCGATCACCATCCCCGATCTACGCGCTGGGCTAGCCTACATCATTGCCGCAGCTATCGCCCGCGGCACCTCACTCATCTTTGGGGTTCCCATGCTCGAACGTGGCTACGGCGATGTCGTCCCACGGCTCTCGCGCATGAATCTGCAGATCGAACGCCTGTTGGCCGCGGACGTGACGGCATCGTCCCGCCGCTAAGCCACAGAGGAGCATACCCCGATGAGTGATGAACCCATAACCCGTTTTACCAGTGCGGGGGGGGTACGGGTCTACCGCATGCCCCTCCAGGTCTTCCCGAGCCTACGCGCCTACGCCCACCTGGTGATTGCCGGCGACTACGTCGCACTGATCGACGTGGGTAGCGGTCAGGGGCCAAGCAACGACCAGCTTCGCGCTAACTTCACCGCACTCTCCGCGGAGTGGGGTGAGCGCGTGAGTTGGAGTGACCTTGATCGGATCATCATTACGCATGCCCATATCGACCACCATGGCGGGCTGAATATGGTGCGCCAACTCACCAGTGCGCCCATCGCGATCCATGAGCTCGATCGGCGCGTCTTGATCCATTATGAAGAGCGCTTGGCCATGAGTCGCTTCAAACTCTCCGTCTTTCTGCGCCACGCTGGGCTCAGTGAGGAGCATCGCAATCGACTGCTCGCCATGTACGGCCATAGCAAAGATGGTTTTCAGTCCCTCCCAGTCGAAGATCTCCTCAAGGATGGCGATCAACTCGACCAGATTTTCCGTGTCATCCACGTGCCAGGCCACTGCCCAGGACAGGTCTGCCTGCAACTCGATGATCTCTTACTCACTGCCGACCATGTCCTGCCGGGCGTCGCCGTCTTCCTCTCACCAGAGGCATTGACCGCCTCCACTGGTGTGGATCACTACCTCCAGTCACTGCGTAAGGTAGCCGCACTCACGGGGGTACGCCTAGCCCTCGGCGGCCATGGCCGCCCCGTCCACGATCTCGGTGCGGCCATCAAGCGCATTGAGGCAACCCAGGAGCAGCGGATCGCACGGATTTACGAGGCGTGCAATGAACCACACAGTATCGCCGAACTGACCGCCCTGCTCTACCCGGAGATCAGCAACTATGACGAACTACTCGCCCTGCAGAAGGTCGGAGCCTATATCGAATACCTCGACCAGCGCGGCATGCTCGCCATCGACAATCTCGGTGAGGTGGCCGCAAGCGAAGAGGGGGTACCGCGCTACCGTGCGGCGTAGCAGCCCTGGCGTCGCCAAACGACCACCATCCCGGTGCAGCTAACATGTCTAATTCCGGTAGAGCTCACTGAGATCGAGGGTTTTTAGTCGCCCATAGCAGAGCCCACTCAGATAGGCCAGGGCGAGGGCAAGGAGCATGTTAAATAGGCTCAGGAGCCCAATCGGCATCAACTTGAGCCCGCTAGCCCCAGGGGCACTCACTACGGCCGTATAGAGGAGATCGATAGCGCTCGAGCAGAGTAGCAGGCCGAGACCAACCTTGAGCAGATTACTCGCCGTGGCAATCGTGAGAAGACCGGTCAGCACCAACCAGTACCAGACGAAGTCGATCGTCTCTGACGGTGCAATCGGATAGATCCGGGGCAGAATCAAGCTCGCAAGGAGGGCCAACACCCCCGACCCGAGCGGTAACACATAGTCACTCAGCTGGAAGGGCCGATTGGCGCGCTGCCGTTGCATCGCCCGTGTTGCTCGGCGAAGCTCGGCTAGGCCAAACTCGTCGAGATTCTCGAAGCCATACTCCTGGGAGAAGGTCAGAGCGGTAATACTCAGGATCAGGGTGACCGCCACACCGCTAATCAGCTTGATCAGGACCAGCGTACTCACCGGAAGACCGAGGAGGTTCAGGTCGGGTGGCACAAAGCTCTGGTCGGCAAGAAACGAGGTCTGAATCAGGTAGTTGAGCAGTAGGGCGAGCAGGGTTGGTCGCCAATCCTGGAAGAGCAACACAACCGCTGCGGTGACACCGATACCGATCAGTAGCCAGGTAACAACCATATCAACTCCAGTGAATGGTGGAGGGTGAAGCTCTGCACCTCACTGCGCCATCAAGAGCATCAGGATAATCAAGGCCGCCAGGACACCCATCAGGTAGTAGTTATGCTCGAAGAGCCCGATAAGGAGACGCAGTGCACGGCTCACGTACAAGAGACCCACCCCGAGCCCGCGCAGAAGGAGGGCGGAGTCACCGATCCTAGCGAGCGGTTGGAGTAGATCACCCAGCGCATCAGGGGCTAGTGCCACAGGCTGTTCGTCGGGATCGAGGATGGCGAGACGCGTACTCCGTGCGCTGATCAGCCCGACCACGACACCAACCAGAGCCAAACCGGTGAGCGTCGCGACGAGTTGTGTCGTCGTATCAACCGGCATAACTACCGGGGCCATGGGCAACGAACGTAACCAGCCCTCCCACACCAACCAGGGTACAAGCCCCAGCACGAGCATGACCAGCACGATGAGCGCGAGCGGAGTGAGCTCGAGCCAACTCAGGCGCACCTCTTCAACGCCCCTCCCCATCCAGAAGCGGCCCAGTGGGGCGATCAGGGCCAGAGATGTCAGGGCCAGGCCGGCTGCAACGGGTACGAGCATCCAGGGCTGAGTCACTGCGAGGGCCTGGAAGAGCCAGAGGTGCGGCCAGAAACCCCAGAACGGCGGTAGGCCAAAGAGTGCGGCAGTGCCTATAGCCCAGAGCAACCCAACGACTGGGTGAGCAACAGCTTTACGCTCATGGTAGTTATCACTACCCGTCGTCCGCTCGAAGATCGCTACGGCACCAGTCGTGACGACCAGACCGAGCATGAGTGCGAGGAGCAAGCCTGGCCCGGCCAGTCTAGCTAGTGGATCACCCAGCCCCAGGGTAGCTACCACCAGGGCACTCTGTCCTGCCACGACCCAACTCAGCACCATGCGTAGGCGCTGTTCGCCAAGTGCACCGGTCGCCGTGGCAAGTAGGCCAAACCCACCAATAACCCCTAACACTACTGACCAACTATTCGGGAGTGGAGGTAGCAGCGCAATGGTGCGCAACAGCCAACTCAACGCCACCGTCGGCATGGTGAGCCCGTAGAGCAGTACACCCAGAGCTGCGGGAGCCGATGCTACCTCCGCACGGACACTCACGAAGGGTGGAGCAGCAGCAAAGAGCAGCACCGCGCAGAGTCCGGCGAGTGCGACCGGTGCGGAAGGGAGCGCCTCAACGCCTCCGCCCATCAGCAGAGCAGCGGTGAGCAGCAGGCTCGCTACCAGGCCAGCAACTAGGCTAGGTGAAAGCTGCTCACCACCATCCGTAGCACCACTCTGGCGTAGCGCCCCATAAGCCGCCATGGCCAACACCGCCCATGCGATCGGTTGGATCAGTGAGAGGGGCGGTGTACCCAGGCTTAGCAGAGCTGCCACCAGGGCCAGCAGCGCCCAGGCAAAGAGTGCACCAAAGCCACGTACTACTGGGGCAACTGCCCACGTGAGGAGAAAGAGCGTTACCCCACTAGCAGCAAGGAGCGCCGCGGCAAGCAGACGTTCATTGGCAGCCAACTCCGGTGTAACAGCGAACGTTGCACGGTAGAGTTGGAGCAACTCAACAGGCCCAGGATCAACGGTGGCAACAGCAGCTACCATGGCAGCCCCTAGCGCCACAACTACGGCACCAAAGCCGATCAATCGAGTCGGTAGTGCCCGGCTCAGCCCAAAGCTGAAGGCTGCAGCGGCAAGGAGCATGATCAGTGCAGGGTAGAGCATAGACTAGTACGTCAACTTTAGACACATGCCACACGGATCGGACGAAAGCGCGATCAGCGCGGCACTATCCAGCGTATTGCCGATCAGCATCATCCGCGTCAACAGCCGATCGAGTTGGGGGGCAGCCCGACAGCTGAGGAGACGGAGCTCCCCTTCTACCGATTCAACCTGGTAACGAAGTGCCCCTCGCGGTGCCTCAACACTACTGACCCCCACACCGTCGGGCAGCTGTATTGGCAGCACACATTGTGCCGGTCCACCGGGTGGATCGGCAGCCGCGCGCTCAATCAGCTTGAGACTCTCCAGGGCCTCCAGGATCAACACCAGCATACGCGCATAGACATCACCACCCTCCTGAGTAATCAACTCAGGGCGCAGCGATGCGTACGCCGCATAGGGAGCATCGTGACGGAGATCCATACGCAGCCCTGAAGCGCGGGCCAACGGCCCACTCAGTGCCATCTGCTGAGCAGCACTAGAGCTGATGACCCCAACCTCCACCGTTCGCGCCAGTAGCCCACGCGCACCCACCAGGCGATCGGTCAGCTTAAAGAGGCGATCCAGTGCACTCGCAGCCATCTCAACGTAGGGGGCGAGATCAACCGCCCCAGGATCACTAGCCACACCACCAGGAACAACCCAACACCCAGGCGGCGATCCGGCAAGCAGCTTCAAGGCGTTGCGCGCTGCCTCACTCTGCTCTCTCATGAGCTGGGCCGCATCAGTTCGACCAAGGGCAACGAACAGCTCACCAACCGTAGCGAGATGTGAAGCGACACGCTCCAACTCGGCCACCAGGGTGCGCAAAGCTGCTGCTCGTGGCGGCACCTGAACTTCTGCGATCGCCTCGATAGCCTGGCAGATCGCCAGTGCATGGGCAACGCCGCAGTATGGACAGAGGGCTGCTCCCACAGTAACGAGTGCATCAACCGTGTAACGGCCTAAGGGAAAGGGCGAACCGCCACCCAGATCTGGTCGATACTCAACATCGGCAATCCGCTCGCCCTCAACGCGGAGCAACAAGCGCTGCGGATGAGCTAGGGCTGGGGCCCTGAGCCGGAGGGCTAGGGTGTAGGTCACGATGCAGCTCCGTTGTCTCCCACCTAGGGATAGTGCTACTACTTATTATACCATCTCCCACTCCGCAGGGTTTGAGTCCAGGGCGACGGCCCTACGGGAGGCGTGGAGGGCAAGAGCTGCTCATCCCCCCTCCCAACCTCCCCCCGCTGGGGGGAGGGGCTGGCCCTGCACAACATGCGAGGAGGCGTGGAGGGCGCAGCCCTCCGCAACAAAACCTCAACCCAACCCTGGGTCCGTCCGACGGGAGGCGTGGAGGGCGCAGCCCTCCGCAACAAAACCTCAACCCA
>CAIWUD010000399.1 GCA_903915775.1 uncultured Chloroflexota bacterium
GGCGCGCTATCGGAGCGAGGGCGTCTCGCCCGCGTGGCGCGCTATCGGAGCGAGGGCGTCTCGCCCGCGTGGCGCGCTATCGGAGCGAGGGCGTCTCGCCCGCGTGGCGCGCTATCGGAGCAAGGGCGTCTCGCCCGCGTGGCGCGCTATCGGAGCAAGGGCGTCTCGCCCGCGTGGCGCGCTATCGGAGCGAGGGCGTCTCGCCCTCGTGGCACTCCCGCGTACGGCCCCCCCCGTGGTTGCCCTGCCGTTGGCTTACCCCAGCGGGCCTTCTTGTAGAGAAGCCACGTTCTAACTATAATAGTCACAACGTGGCTTATTTTGCAGGGGCGTAGCGATGTTTGTTGACCGTGTACCCGAACTCGCCTTTCTCAACACCGTGCTGGAGCGTGAGCACCCTGGCCCAGGCCAGTTTGTGATGGTATACGGGCGACGGCGTGTCGGTAAGACGGCGCTCCTGCGCGCTTGGGCTGAGCAAAGTAACCGCCCCTTCACCTACTGGGTCGCCGAGAAAGATCCTGCACCACTCCAGCGACGCAAGCTGTTCGGTGAGTTCTTGCAGAGTATCGGTGCCGATCTGCCGGTGCCAATCTTCGACTCTCTCGTTCTACCTAGGCCAACTGCAACATCTGCGGCTAGTTGAGCGCCGCCTACCGGCGACCCTGCCCCTTGCGGAACAGCGCCGCTCGCGCATGGGACGCTACCATCTGAGTGACCCATTCCTACGCTTCTACTTTCGCTTCCTAGCCCCGGCGGCGGCGGGCGGCACACTGAGCTACCGACCTGAGCGGGTATTGCCGGGGATTCAGAGCGGGCTGCGCGCTTTTGTGGGCGGTACGGCCTGGGAGGAGCTTGCGCGTCAGTGGACCGACTCACCTAGCAGTGTGGAGCAGATCGGCTTTCAGCCCCAGGCCATCGGCAGCCACTGGAGCCGGAAGGTGCAAGTTGATGTCGTCGCAGTGAACTGGCAGAGCCGTCAACTCCTGCTCGGTGAATGCAAGTGGATCGGCGACCCGGTTGATCGCAAGATCGTGCGTGAGTTGATCGAACAGAAGACCCCTCTCATACTCGCCGACATGAAGGTCTCCGCCGATGATTGGCAGATTCGGCACGCTATCTTTTCCCGCAACGGCGCGACGGAGGCGGTACAACAGGAACTTGCCGCACAGCACGGCATGCTGGTCGACCTCACCCAACTTTATGTAGAGCTGAGAGTGGATGAAATACGATGAGTGAATACCACTACTACGAGTTCCAGACGATTGATCGCCCTCTTACTGCCGAGCAACAGGCAGCAATACGCAAGCTCTCCAGTCGGGTCGAGTTGAGCGCCACCAGCGCAGCCTTCAACTACTCCTTCGGCAGTTTCCGTGGCGATCCCCTGAAGGTCTTAGAGCAACACTTCGATGCCATGCTCTACATCGCCAACTGGGGCTCCAAGCAACTGGCCTTCCGCCTCCCCAGGCGAGCCATTGCCGCCCAGCAGCTTGAACCCTACCTGCTCGGCGACGAGGAGAGCTATCTCAGCAACATCCAGACTACGCCGCACTATCTCATCCTAAACCTAGAGACCCGCGAAGAGGAGGGCTTTGGCTGGATCGAGGGCGAAGGGATGCTTCACCCACTCATCCCGTTGCGCGAGGCCATCCTGCGCGGCGACCTACGAATACTCTACCTTTTCTGGCTGCGCTGCGCAGCGGATCAGGCGAACTGGATCGATGAGGAGGAAGCAGACGAGGAGCGAGATCCCTTTATCGAACCGCCAGTGCCGCCAGGACTAGCTCAACTCGACCCGGCGCTGCAGGCGCTTGCCGACTTCTTCGCCATTGATCAGGATCTCATTGCTGCGGCTGCCGAGGCCAGTCCAAACCTCACTGCAGCTGACGAGCCACTAGAGCGCTGGATAGCGCTACTACCCGAGGCGGAGCGCAACACTTACCTCCTGCGCATGGCGCAGGGCGAGGCCCATGTGGGCATCGAGTTGCTGCGGCGCCTGCGCGAGGTTGGTGAGAAGGGCAAACCCGCCACCCCCACGGCGCCACGCCGCACCTTTGCCGAGCTCCAGGCCGCTGCCCAACACCAACAGCAACTACGCTTCCAGCGCGAGCGCGCCGAGGCCGAACGCGCCCGACTGGCAAAGCTGGAGAACCTCGCACAGCGCGAAGCGCAGATCTGGGTGAGCATCCCCGGGTTGCTGGCAAAGCGTACAGCGAGCGGCTACGACGAAGGTGTGGCTCTGCTGGCCGAGCTACGCGCCCTGGCGGTTCATCGTGGGCAACGGGCCGCCTTTGATGCACGGCTCGCTGAGATAACCGCGCCCTACACGAAGTCACCGGCGCTTCAGCGGCGGCTGAAGGAGAAGCAGTTAGCGTAGCTTGGGAGAGCCAGCCGTCTGAACACGCCATGTGGAGGGCTACACCCTCCACAAAAAAACCTAACCCAGCCCGGGTAGCGCAAGACCGTCGCGCTGGTGCAGCCGACCCTGAACCATGCCTCCACGAAAAAGAAGCCGCATGAAAAGTAAGCGGCTACCCACCTATATCCCATCTACCGAAAAGGATTGACCACCTGCACACCAGCGTACAGCTGACCATGGTTGAAATCTTCAGAGAGTAGCTGCCCACAGCCCAAGCTGGCCGCACTTTGTACAATTTGCGCATCCCAACATGACAGCCGGTAATCGCGCTGGAGATCGATCGTGTGCAGCAAATCGCTGGCCCCAGGCGCATGGAAACGCCACTGCGCCAGATCGGCCACGACTTGCCGTGCAGTCTGATGATCCAATGGCGTGGCGATCTTGCGCGTCACCGTCACAAAAAATTCTTGTAATACCTGAATACTGATCCCACCATTCTCATGCTCCCAACAGCTCTCTACGAGTTGAACAGCCAGTGCGCGTTTCTGGCCCGCAGAGCGATCAAAGGCGTAGACCAGAATAGTGGTGTCCAGAAAGTAGCAAACCTGGGGATCAACGTTCATGCAGCTCTTCTCGATTCCAGGGTATCTGCCCATGCGTACCCAGGGTAAGGCCCTCCTTTAACAGCGCCAAATTCCGCTGCGCTGCTTGCTCATAGGCTTCCCGGTGAGCAAGCAGATCGATCAGCGTTTGGGTTAACAGGCCGGATAAGGAAGTATTTCTCTGTATGGCCAGGATTTTGGCCTTACGTAAGATACTCTTGGGAATAGCTAGGGTCACGTTTTGGGTGGGTTCCATAGTCACCTCCACGCTACAATCCTCACGCAATTCAGCGTATCACGTATTCACGTGAGATGCAACTACTCCTTACGGGGTACCTGTTCATGTGTAAGGTAAGGCATGGGCCAGATCCGCGTGGCCAGTTCCCGAACATACCGAGTAGGCGCTCGGTGATCCCAGGTTTGCGTGACGAGCATGCGGAAGGTGTGAAGGGCTTCGCCCTCTACCACAAACCCTTACCCGGCCCCGGGAGCGCTAGGAACAAGGGTAATCAACTACAACCCAATTCAGACTTGACAACGGGCCGAGCACCGGTACACTGAAACGTAGGGATTGCACACCATCCCGGTTGGGGAGTAGCCTCCCGCCTTGCGCGGGGCTGAGCGTCGTCAGTCCGGCATAGCGCCCGGCGCTCAGGTCGTACACGAACTACAGGCGAGACCATCGCGACGTACTTACACGCCGTGAAGGTCTCGCCTTTTGGTGTGTGCGAGGCCTGCTACTTGGAGGAACCCATGAATCAGGCTAATGATCGCTCAGCGACACAGGTGCCCCTCCCTACACTCACACAACCCAATGATTGGCACTGTCGCGATGTGTCACGGACCCTAAGCGCCCTTGACACCACCACTACCGGCCTAACTGATACCACTGCTGGGAGTCGCCAGCGCCAGTACGGTACCAATGAGCTTGTAGAGAAGGGGGCGAAGAGCCCGTTTGCCATTCTCTGGGAGCAGTTCACCAATGTCATGGTGCTGATCCTCATCGCGGCCGCCGCTCTCTCGCTCGTTCTCGGCAAGTTCCTGGAGGCAGGCGCCATCCTCGCAATTGTCGTCCTGTTTGCTATCCTCGGCTTCCTGCAAGAGTACCGTGCCGAGAAGGCCATCGCCGCCCTGAAGAAGCTCGCGGTACCCAATGTGCGCGCCTTCCGTAACGGCAGGCTCCAAGAGATCCCGGCCCGCGACCTTGTACCTGGCGATCTCATCGCCCTAGAGGCTGGTAACCTCGTTCCTGCCGATGTACGGATCATCGAAAGCGTCAACCTGCGCATCCAGGAAGCAGCCCTGACCGGCGAAAGCGAGCCCATCGAAAAGCAGATCGAGCCCATTGCGAAGGCCGAGCTACCCCTGGGCGATCGGAAGAACATGGGCTACATGGGTACCACAGTGACCTATGGCCGCGGTAGCGCCGTGGTGGTGAATACGGGGATGCGTACCGAACTGGGCAAGATCGCTGGTCTCCTGCAGGCCGTCAAGCACGAGCAGACCCCGCTGCAGCAGCGCCTCGACACGGTGGGGAAGCAACTTGCCGTCGCTGGCATCATCGTCGCCCTGCTCATTCTTGGCATCGGTGTGGCGATGGGCGAGAGCCTTAGCGACATGATCCTGACGGCAATCTCGGTGGCGGTGGCAGTCATTCCCGAGGGTCTCCCGGCTGTGGTGACCTTCACCCTCGCCCTTGGTGCCCAACGCATGCTCAAGCGGAACGCCCTGATCCGCAAGCTACCAGCCGTCGAGACCCTTGGTTCGGTGACCACTATCTGCTCGGACAAGACCGGCACCCTCACCGAAAACCGCATGACCGTGACCATGGTAACCATTCCCGGTATCCAGGTGGATCTTACCGAACGACTCCGCACCGATGGTGCCACGCTTACTCCAGGCCTGCCGCTGCCCGAGCTCCGTTCCGTGAATCCGCAAGGCCTCGGCCTCCTGCTGGTGGGTGGCGCCCTGTGCAATGATGCAACGTTACAGCTTGACCCTGCCACTGGTACGTACGAAGTTGTGGGTGATCCAACTGAGGGCGCACTACTCGTCGCGGCGGCCCGTGGCGGATTAGTGAAGGCCGATCTGCAGCACGCCATGCCGCGGGTGGCCGAACTCCCCTTCGACAGCGATCGCAAACGCATGACTACCATCCACGAACGGGGCACCGACCTCCCCGCCGAGTTTGCGTCCGTGTGGGGTAAGCAGGGCTATACCGCCGACGCCCCGTTCATCGCCATCACCAAGGGGGCGGTGGATGGCTTACTAGAGGTAACCTCGCATGTGTGGGAGCATGGCCGCGCCGAGCCGCTTACCGCGGAGCGTCGGGGGGCAATCCTGACTGATAATGAGCGTATGGCGCGCAACGGCATGCGCGTGCTCGCGATCGCCTTTCGGCCCCTACCCTCTACCGAGGCTATTACCGAGGTCGAGCAGGATCTCATCTATCTGGGCCTCATGGGCATGATTGACCCACCACGACCGGAAGTGCGCGCTGCTGTCGCTACCTGCCGTTCAGCCGGTATTCGCCCGGTGATGATCACCGGCGACCACCCCCTGACCGCCTCGTTCATCGCGCGCGACCTCGGTATCGCCAGCGATGAGACAGTGGTCACCGGTACTCAACTCAACGCCATGAGTGATGCAGAACTGGCTAGGGTTGCCGCCACCACCTCCGTGTTCGCACGCGTCAGCCCGGAGCATAAGCTGAAGATCGTCGCCGCACTGCAAGGTCAAGGCCAGGTAGTCGCCATGACGGGTGATGGTGTGAACGACGCTCCGGCCCTGAAGAAGGCTGATATCGGCGTCGCAATGGGCATCACCGGTACAGACGTTTCGAAAGAGGCGTCCGACATGGTGCTGCGTGACGACAACTTCGCAACAATCGTCGCTGCAGTCGAGGAGGGCCGCGTGATCTACGACAATCTGCGGCGCTTCGTGAAGTTTGCCGTGGCGGGCAATATTGGGAAGGTGCTGGTGATGCTGCTCTGGCCAATGCTCTTCTTCCTGAGTGGATTGCCACTGGATGCCGCCGTAGCGCTCCTGCCCTTGCAGCTGCTCTGGCTGAACCTGATGACTGACGGACTGCTGGGCTTGAGCATGGGCGTCGAACCGGCCGAGAAGAACGTGATGTGCCGCCAACCCCACAAGTCGAGCGACGGCATTTTCTCCGGTGGCATGGGCTGGCAGGTGACCTGGGTAGGCATGGCGATCGGCGTGCTGACCCTTGGTGTCGGCTTCTGGTACTACACCCAGAGTAACGCCCAATGGCAGTCGATGATGTTCACCACCCTGGCCTTCCTGCAGCTGTTCCAGGCCCTAGCAACACGATCGAACACCGAATCGCTCTTCACGATCGGCATCTTTTCAAACTTGGTGATGTGGGGCGTGATCTGCCTAGTCGTTGGCCTGCAACTGGTGGCGCTCTACACGCCGTTGGGCATATTCCTGGGCCTGATGCCACTGACGATGGGAGATCTGCTGATCTGTGTCGCCTTAGGTCTCGCTCTGTTTATCGCAGTTGAGATCGAGAAACTCTTCCTCCGCAGCCGTGCTTCTGGCCGCAGACGATCGGCACTGCAGGCGTAATCCGATCGGACTCGCGTAGCCCCCCCGTACGGGCAACC
>CAIWUD010000400.1 GCA_903915775.1 uncultured Chloroflexota bacterium
GGCGCGCTATCGGAGCAAGGGCGTCTCGCCCGCGTGGCGCGCTATCGGAGCGCGGGCGTCTCGCCCGCGCACCCCCACGTACGGGCAGCCCCCCGTGGTTGCCCTGCCACCCATCGGAGCGAGGGCGTCTCGCCCGCACACCCCCACGTACGGGCAGCCCCCCGTGGCTGCCCTGCCACCCATCGGAGCGAGGGCGTCTCGCCCGCGCACCCCCACGTACGGGCAACCCCCCGTGGTTGCCCTGCCATTGGCGCAACCCTAAAAATATACACCCACCCCCATGAGACAATTTGGCTCAACTACACGGGTGCGGTATACTTAGGATCACTAGACGAGTAGAGTTGCAGATCCCTCGTGTCTGTGGGCCCCCGCCACCACCTACCTATCATGAGGAGTAGAGATGTCGTCGCAGGCAACGCACCCGATTGAGGTCGCAACACGAAACGGGCTCACCGCTCAGGGTGAGGGGCGTCGGCGCGTGATCATTGAACGGGTGAGCCCCGAGGTTGATGGCGGGCGCTACCCCATCAAGCGTATTGTTGGCGATACGGTAGCGGTCTCGTGCGATGCGTTTGCCGACGGCCACGATCTGCTCACGGTGGTGGTGCGCTACCGTGGCCCCGGTGAGACGATTTGGCGCGAACAGCCACTGCATCCGCTCGGTAACGATCGCTGGTCGGGAACGTTTACGGTAGAAAAGCTGGGCACCTACCACTATACCATCGCCGCCTGGATCGACCGCTTCGCAACCTGGCAGCACGCCCTGCAGAAGCGGATCGGCGCAGCTCAGGATCTCACGGTGGATCTGCTCATCGGTGCCAACCTGGTGGCCGAGGCGATCGCTGCGGCCCCTGCTGAGTACATGGCGGATCTGCACGAGATGGAGCAAGCCCTGCGCAATGGTCTCGTCGACGCCGGTACCTCCTCGCGCCTGGCCGATCTGATGAGAAACTTCCTCCCCCACCTCTACCCCGCAACCTACGAGCGGACGTTGGCGGTCACCGTCGACCGCCCATTGGCGCGCTGCTCGGCCTGGTACGAGCTCTTCCCCCGCTCGGCTGCCCCCGAACCGGGGCGCCACGGGACGTTCCGCGATCTGATCGCACGGCTGCCCTACGTCGCTGCGCTCGGTTTTGATGTGCTCTACCTGCCCCCCATTCATCCCATCGGGCGAACCTTTCGCAAGGGCAAGAATAATAGTGTGACTGCCCAACCCGCTGATCCCGGTAGCCCCTGGGCCATAGGTGCCGCTGAGGGCGGTCATAAGAGCATTCATCCCGAACTTGGCACGCTCGAAGAGTTCCACCAGCTGGTGCACGCAGCTCAGGAGTACGGGATCGAACTCGCCCTCGATATCGCCTTCCAGTGCTCCCCTGACCATCCCTACGTCACCGAGCATCCCGAATGGTTCCGTTCTCGCCCCGATGGGAGCATCCAGTACGCGGAAAACCCTCCGAAGAAGTATCAGGATATCTACCCCTTCGACTTCGAGAGTAGTGATTGGCAGGGACTCTGGTACGAGTTGAAGAGTGTCTTTGAGTTCTGGATCGCCCAGGGTGTAACCATCTTTCGTGTCGATAACCCGCACACCAAGAGCTTCCCCTTCTGGGAGTGGTGCATCGGCGAGTTGAAGCGCCACCATCCCGAGCTCATCTTCCTCTCCGAGGCCTTCACCCGCCCCAAGATGATGTATGGCCTGGCGAAGCTTGGCTTCACCCAGAGCTATACCTACTTCACATGGCGCACGACCAAGGGAGAGTTGATCGAGTATATGCGTGAACTGACCCAGGATGAGCCGCGTGAGTTTTTTGGACCAAACTTCTGGCCAAATACACCCGACATTCTCACCCCACAGTTCTACCGTGGTGATCGGTCGGTCTTCCTGACCCGTGCTACCCTCGCTGCTACCCTCAGCGCCAACTGGGGCATGTACGGCCCGGTCTACGAACTGCTCCTACACACGCCGGTTCAGGGTCGTGAGGAGTATGTCAACAGCGAGAAGTATGAGATCCACCACTGGAATCTGAGCCATTCGACCAGTATCAACTGGTTTATTGCCGCCCTCAATCGTATTCGGCGCACCAACCCGGCCCTGCAGAGCAATCACGGGCTGCGCTTCCACCGCGTGGATCTGGAGTATCGTGAGAGTGAGCAGCTGATCGCCTACAGTAAGGCTACGCCCGACCTGAGCAATATCATCCTGGTGGTGGCCAATCTCGATCCCACCCACACCCAGAGTGGCTGGGTCGAACTGCCAACGACTGAGTGGCAACTCGGCGCGAGCTACGAGATTCACGATCTGCTGAGTGGGGCACGCTACACCTGGTCAGGAAACTTTAATTATGTTGAGCTCAACCCACGGCTAATGCCGGTGCACATCTTCCACATCCAGCGAGGCATCCCGGTGGAGCGTGAGCTTGGCGCAGAGTAGAAGAGCAGGTATGGTGACAACGAAGCACGCCCGGGCCAGAGGCCCACAGATCTTCGCAGGTAATCCCCTCTGGTACAAGGATGCCATTATCTACGAAGTGCATGTCCGTGCCTTTGCTGATAGTGATGGTGATGGGATCGGCGACTTTCGCGGGCTAACCGATAAACTTGACTATATCCAGGAACTAGGAGTCACCGCGATCTGGCTCCTCCCCTTCTACCCCTCACCGCTCAGGGATGATGGCTACGATATTGCCAACTATACCGATGTGCACCCCGCCTACGGTGAGATCGCCGATGTTCGCACCTTCATCCGTGAAGCCCATCGACGTGGCCTACGCATCATCACCGAACTGGTCTGCAACCATACCTCCGACCAGCATCCATGGTTCCAGCGCGCCCGTCAGGCCAAGCCGGGCAGTGCCCTCCGCGACTTCTACGTCTGGTCGGATAGCCCCCAACGCTACCAAGACGCACGGATCATCTTCAAAGATTTTGAAAGCTCAAACTGGACCTGGGATCCTGTTGCCGCGGCCTACTACTGGCACCGCTTCTACAGCCACCAGCCCGACCTCAACTTCGAGAACCCCGCCGTGCAGCGGGCGATCACGAAGGCGATGGAGTTCTGGCTCGATCTGGGTGTCGATGGTCTGCGCCTCGATGCCATTCCCTACCTCTACGAGGAGGAGGGCACGAACTGCGAGAATCTGCCGCGGACGCACACCTTCCTCAAGCAGCTACGGGCCCACCTCGATGCCAACTATGCCGGGCGCATGCTCCTGGCTGAAGCGAACCAGTGGCCCGACGACCTGATCGCCTACTTCGGTCAGGGTGATGAGTGTCACATGGCCTTCCACTTCTCGGTCATGCCCCGCCTCTACATGGCGGTGCACCAGGAGAATCGCTTCCCAATCGTCGATATCATGCACCAGACGCCCACGATCCCCGCGCAGTGCCAGTGGGCGATCTTCCTGCGCAACCACGATGAGCTCACCCTAGAGATGGTCACCGATGAGGAGCGGGACTACATGTACCGCACCTATGCACGCGATCCCCAGGCCCGCATCAACCTCGGCATCCGGCGCCGTCTGGCCCCACTACTGGGCAACCATCGGCGCAAAATCGAGCTGATGAATGGTCTCCTCTTCGCCCTCCCCGGTACGCCGGTGCTCTACTATGGCGATGAGATTGGGATGGGTGACAATATCTACCTGGGTGATCGGAACGGTGTGCGCACACCAATGCAGTGGACGGGCGATCGCAATGCTGGCTTCTCACGGGCCAACCCGCAGCGCCTCTACCTACCGGTGATCACCGATCCCGAGTACCACTACGAGATGGTCAATGTGGAGAATCAGGCCGCGAATCAACATTCACTCCTCTGGTGGATGCGTCGCCTGATTGCGCTTCGTAGACGCTACCAGGCCTTTGGTCGGGGCTCGCTCGAGTTCCTCCACCCCGACAATCGGAAGGTGCTCAGTTTTGTCCGGCGCTACGGGAACGAGATCATCCTCGTGATCGCCAACCTCTCACGTTTTGTTCAGGCAGCACTCCTCGATCTCGGTGCCTTCCGTGGCATGGTACCAGTAGAGATGTTCAGTCAGGCGGAGTTTCCTGCGGTGGGTGATCACCCCTACATGGTGACGCTCGGCCCACACAGCTTCTACTGGTTTAGCCTGGAGGCGCCACGCATTGAGGGTGTGCGTACCGAGAACTTGTCACAGGAGCCTACCCTGATCACGATTGAGGCGGGTAACTGGGATGCGATCTTCTACGATGGCCGGCAGTCCCAACTGGAACCGCTGCTGCCCGCTTACCTGCGACCGCGGCGCTGGTTTGGGGCGAAGAGCCAGAAGATCAAAGGGGTGGTCATCAATGACGTGATCATGCTCCCCGTACACCAGGAGTTGGCCTACCTGCTGCTGATCACGGTACAGTACGCGGAGGAGGCCAGTGAGACCTACCTGCTCCCGATGGCCTATGCTGAGGGTGAACAGGCCAGTGCCATCCTCCGTGATCAGCGCCACGCCGTCATCGCCGCCCTGAACTACCACTCCGACCAGGCGACGCCAGGGCTGCTCTACGATCCGCTGATCAGGCGCGAGTTCTGTACGGCACTCCTTGAACTGGTGCGTGGCCGTCGGCGCCTACGCAGTGAACGGGGCGGCGAGTTGGTTGGCCTCCCCATGCGCAGCCTGCGCACCCTCATCGAGGCCGCCGATAGCCTCGAGCCGACCATCATGCGCGGTGAGCAGAGTAACAGCTCGATCAACTTTGGTGGCCGCCTGATCCTGAAGCTCTTCCGCAAGCTCGATGCCGGTATCAACCCCGACCTGGAGATCAACCGCTACCTGACCGACGAGGTGAGCTTCCCCCATGCCCCCCCGCTGGCTGGAACGCTCGAGTACATACGTCCTGGTGAAGAGCCCATCGCGTTGGGCTTGCTCCAGGGCTTCGTGCCCAACGAAGGTGATGCGTTTGATGTCGCCCTCGATCGGCTGAACGACTACTTTGACGCCCTCCAGGCACTGCCAAACTTGGAACCAGCCGACGTCCGTACGAGCGTGCCTGCCCTTCTCGATGCCGCCGACGAGCCACCAAGGCCCACCGCCGATCTGATTGGCCCCTACCTCGAATCAGCCCGCCTCATGGCCCAGCGTACTGCTGAACTGCACCTCGCCCTGGCCCGTGGCCGGGTAGCCGCGTTTACCCCAGAGCCCTTCTCACTGCTCTACCAGCGTGGCCTCTTCCAGACCATGCGCAGCCAGGCGAGTGAGACGCTCCGTGGATTACGTCGCCTGCTCCCTGAGCTCCCTGGCGCCGTTCGTGATGAGGCAACGGCCCTGCTCACCCATGAGCAGGAGCTCATCGGACGCTTCCAGCGTATTACCGCGGGCAAGATCGAAGCCGTCCGTACGCGTATCCACGGCGACTACCATCTTGAACAGCTCCTCTACACAGGAAAAGATTACCAGATTATTGACTTCGAGGGCGAACCGAGACGCCCCTTGAGCGAGCGTCGGATCAAGCGTTCACCACTACGCGATGTTGCCGGGATGCTGCGTTCATACCAGTACGCTGCCTACAGCAGCCTCTTCAGTCGTCTCGCAGCGCTCAACCCACCACCCGAGGAGGCGGCACGCCTACGCCGCTGGGCCGACCAGTGGGTCTTCTGGGTCAGTGCAGCCTTCCTCAGGAGCTACCGCGCAACCGCCGCAGGCGCCCCCTTCCTCCCTTCTAGCCGCGCTGATCTCGAAACCGTGCTCGAACTCTTCATCCTAGAAAAGGCGATCTATGAGGTTGCCTACGAAATGAATAATCGCCCAGACTGGCTCCTCATTCCGCTGAGCGGGGTGTTGAACCTGCTCGGGCCCCTGCCATAAGCAATACCCAGATCCCACGCGCATAGCGAGAGGTAGATATGTCTGAAGAACCGCAGAAACCAACGCGCAGTCGTGCCCAAAAGGCTGATCCCGACGGAGCACCAGCTACTACGCCAAGGCGCACCGGCACACGCAAGGCGAAACACGAAGATCCCACCATCGCTAGTGAAGAGGCTACCGCCCTTGCCGTCGAAGCAGCACGGGCAGCAGTCGCACCGCTCAATGATGGTTCGGGGCCAACTGCAGCTACACCGATGGAGTTCACTGAGCCACCGCTCTCCAGTGCGTCGAGTGATGCGATCGCCGCAGCAGTCGCTGCCCACCCCTCCGTGACTCCACCCTACCCCGTAGCAGCTATTCCAGCCGTGCCAGGACCAGGATCACCTATCCTCACCGATGATGATCTCTACCTCTTCGGTGAAGGTACCCACTTCCGGCTCTACGCAAAAATGGGCGCCCACACCACCAGCATCGATGGCCAAGAGGGAACCTATTTCGCCACCTGGGCTCCTAATGCCCAGTATGTCGCCGTGATTGGCGATTGGAACAACTGGCATGCCGGCCATAACCCGATGCAGATGCGTGGCAACTCTGGCATCTGGGAAACCTTCATCCCGGGGGTCGTAAAAGGGGCCTGTTACAAATTTCATATCTCATCACGCTACCACGCCTACAAAGAGGATAAGACCGACCCTTTTGGCACGACCTACGAGGTTGCGCCGCGCACCGCTGCGGTGGTCTGGGATCGTGACTATGCCTGGAGCGATAGTGCCTGGATGCAGGGTCGTGGACGGCTGCAGCACCTCGGTGCACCCATGGCAATCTACGAGGTGCATCTCGGCTCCTGGATGCGCGTCCCTGAGGAGGGTGGGCGTTCCCTCAGCTACCGCGAGCTTGCCCCACGTCTGGCGGATCACGTCAAGCGTTGTGGCTTCACCCATATCGAACTGCTGCCGATTACCGAACACCCCTTCTTCGGATCGTGGGGCTACCAGTCGACCGGGTTCTTCGCCCCAACCAGCCGTTACGGCATGCCGCAGGACTTCATGTACTTCGTAGACTACCTGCACCAACAGGGGATTGGGATCATCCTCGACTGGGTTCCTTCCCACTTCCCGACCGATGGCTTCGGGCTGAGCTACTTTGATGGTACCCATCTCTTTGAGCATGCCGACCCGCGCAAAGGCTACCACCCCGATTGGGGCAGCTACATCTTCAACTATGGGCGCAATGAGGTGCGCAGTTTTCTGATCAGCTCGGCCCTCTGCTGGCTCGATGCCTTCCATCTCGATGGCCTGCGCGTGGATGCGGTGGCGAGCATGCTCTACCTCGACTACTCACGCAAGCACGGCGAGTGGATCCCCAATGAGTATGGCGGCAACGAGAATCTTGAGGCGATCATGTTCTTGCGCCAGTTCAACTCCGAGGTCTACAAACACTACCCCGATATACAGACAATGGCCGAGGAATCGACCGCCTGGCCCATGGTTTCGCGTCCAACCTACATCGGCGGGTTGGGCTTTGGCCTCAAGTGGGATATGGGCTGGATGCACGACACGTTAGCCTACTTCCACCGTGATCCTGTGCATCGTCGCTACCACCACAACGAACTCACCTTTCGTGGCCTCTACATGTTCAGCGAGAACTATGTGCTCGCCCTCTCGCACGATGAGGTGGTCCATGGCAAAGGTTCGCTCCTCGACAAGATGTCGGGCGATATCTGGCAGAAGTTTGCCAATCTGCGCCTCCTCTATAGCTACCTCTACGGTCAGCCCGGCAAGAAGCTCATCTTCATGGGCGGTGAGTTTGGCCAGTGGCGCGAGTGGCGGCACGACGAGAGCCTCGACTGGCACCTGATCATGTTCCCCTCACACCGTGGTATTCTCGATGCGCTCACCGATCTCAATCGACTCTACATCAGTGAGCCAGCCCTCCACGAACTCGACTGCGACACCTCGGGCTACGAGTGGGTCGAAGCGAATGATGCCGACAACAGCACCTATGCCTTCCTGCGCAAAGCGCAATCGACGGGTGATCAGATCCTGGTGCTGATGAACGCTACCCCAGTCGCACGTACACACTATCGGGTGGGCGTGCCGCGTGGCGGTTGGTGGCAAGAGCTCTTCAACAGCGATGCGCATGAGTATTGGGGTAGTGGGATCGGTAATGCCGGTGGTGTCGTTGCCGAAGAACAGCCCCACCACGGACGTCCCTGCTCACTCGTGGTCGATCTTCCCCCACTCGGTGCCCTCTTCCTGAAGAGTCACGGCTAGAGGGCTCGGCTGTGCTAGCTTGACACGCTGGTACGACCAGGGCTGGGTCGGCTGTTCTGTGGAGGGTTTCACCCTCTACACCTCGCTGGAGCACGCCCACCTAACCGCGCCTCCCTCGAGCATATATACGGTGCGCAGGGCCTGAGCCCTGCGCAAGAGAACCATGGCTGAGCGTTACATCTGTATCCACGGACACTTCTACCAACCGCCTCGTGAGAATCCCTGGATCGAGGCGATCGAACAGCAGGATTCGGCCTACCCCTACCACGATTGGAACGAGCGGATCACCGCCGAGTGCTACGAGCAGAATGCTGCCTCACGGATTCTCGACGAGCACGATCAGATCGTCCGTATCGTCAACAACTATAGCCGGATCAGCTTTAACTTCGGCCCAACCCTCCTCGACTGGCTGGCCGAGCGCTCCCCAGCCGTCTATGAAGCGATTCTGGATGCCGACCTGGAGAGCCAGCGGCTCTTTGGCCATGGTTCAGCCATGGCCCAGTGCTACAACCATATCATCATGCCACTGGCTTCGCAGCGCGATAAGCTGACCCAGGTGCGCTGGGGGATCAAGGATTTCGTCTACCGTTTTGGACGCCAACCCGAAGGGATGTGGCTGCCCGAGACCGCAGTCGATATTGCAACACTCGAGATCATGGCCGAGCAGGGGATCAGCTTTACCGTCCTCGAACCACACCAGATCAGTCTCTTTCGCAAGATCGGTGATACGGTCTGGAGCGATGTCCGCGGGGGACGCATCGACCCCACCCGCCCCTACCGCGTGCTGCTCCCCAGTGGGCGCAGTATCACCATCTTCTGCTACGACGGGCCGGTCTCACGGGCAGTCGCTTTTGAGAGCCTGCTCGCCAACGGTGCAACCTTCGCGGCACGGATTGCCGGGACCTTCAGCGAGTACCGCCCCTGGCCCCAGCTTGCCCACATCGCGACCGATGGCGAGACCTACGGTCACCACCATCGTCATGGCGAGATGGCCCTTGCCTATGCACTCCACCATATCGAGGAGCAGGGCCTAGCCAAACTTACAAACTACGCGAGTTACCTGGCAGCCTACCCTCCCACCCACGAAGTACAGATTGTCGAGAACACCGCCTGGAGTTGCGTGCACGGTGTTGGTCGCTGGAGCAGTGATTGTGGCTGTAACAGCGGTGCCAACGCTAGCTGGCGTCAGCATTGGCGTGCGCCACTACGCGCAGCCCTCGACTGGCTGCGCGACACACTGGCTCCACGCTTTGAGGGGATGGGGTGGCGCCTGCTCAACGATCCGTGGGCTGCCCGCGACGACTATATCGACCTGCTGCTCGATCGTTCACCCGAGCGCCTCGATGCGTTCCTCGCACGCCACGCACGGCAACCGATCGATGAGAGCCAGCGCATTACCGTGTTGAAGCTGATGGAGCTACAGCGCCACCTGATGCTGATGTACACCTCGTGCGGCTGGTTCTTCGATGATCTCGGGGGCATCGAGACCATCCAGGTGATCATGTACGCCGGCCGGGCTATCCAGTTGGCCCACGAGCTCTTTGGTGAGCAGTATGAGAGCGACTTCCTGAAGCATCTTGCCCTGGCGCAGAGTAACGATCCTGCGATCGGTGATGGGAGTGCGATCTACAACCGCTACGTCCGCCCGGCTATGGTCGATCTGCGTAAGGTTGGTGCCCACTACGCGATGTCTTCGCTCTTTGAGGACTACGCAGAGCGTGAACATGTCTACTGCTACACCGTCGAGCGTGAGGACTACCACCTCCTCCCGGCCGGTAAGTCGCGCCTCGCCCTTGGGCGCATCCGCATCACCTCAAATATCACCCTGGCTTCAGCACACTTGATCTTTGGGGTGATTCATCTGGGCGATCATAACATCTCCGGTGGGGTACGTGAGTTTCAGAGCCTCGAGAGCTATACGACGCTGGTCGGTGAAATCAGTGAGCTCTTCCTACGGGCTGATACACCGGGCGTGATCCGCACCGTGGATCGCCACTTCGGCCAGGATGCCTTCTCGCTCAAACTGCTCTTCGGCGATGAGCAGCGTAAAATCCTCGGCATGATCCTGACCTCCAGCCTGAATGAGGCTGAGTCCGCCTACCGGCAGATCTACGAGTACCACGCACCGTTGATGCGCTTCCTGGCCAGTCTGGGTACCCCAGTACCTCGTGAGTTTCAGATTGCCGCCGAGTTTGCGATCAATACCGAGTTGCGTCGTCTCCTCCAGGCCTATCCCCTCGATCTCGATCGCATCCAGGCCCTGCGCAGCGAGGCGGCACGTTCTGGCGTACTCATCGATAGCGCTGGCCTCGGTTATGCCCTGGCCCGCACGATCGAGCGTATCACTGAGCAGTTTCGTGCGAGCTCCGAGAGTATCGATCAACTCCAACAGCTGGACAGCGCCATCGCCTTGGCCCAATCCCTCCCCCTCGAGGTAGATATCTGGAAGACCCAGAATGTCTACTAC
>CAIWUD010000401.1 GCA_903915775.1 uncultured Chloroflexota bacterium
GGATGATGCCCTTTGCAACCCGAGTTGAGAAGTGCACTGCAGTTTGCATGGTGTGCGGTGAGGATGCGGCACTCACCCATCGTCGAGTTCCCTCTCTTGAAGAGATCTCAGTCGGGGGCGCCGCAAGCAGTGGGGAAGGAACACCTATTCATCATCGGGGTGGGCCAATGGCAGGGCAACCACGGGGGGTTGCCCGTACGGGGGGGCGCTACGAGGGCGAGATGCCCTTGCTCGTTGCCGAGCCTGCCGATGTGCATCAGCGTTCATAGACGACCTTGCCATCAACGATGGTCATCACCGCGGTGATGGTGTGGAGGTCGCTTGGATCGCAGAGGAGTGGATCGGCGTTGAGCAGCACGAGGTCAGCCAGACTCCCCACCGTGAGACGCCCCTTCACGTCCGCTTCACCACTGGCGATAGCCGGGCCGTGGCAGTAGGCGCGGATCGCGGTAGTGGTATCGAGACACTGTTCGGTGTACCAACCAGCACGGGGGAAGCCATTGGGGCGTTGGCGTCTGGTGGCTGCATGGATGCCAAGCCAGGGATTCATGCTCTCGACGGGAGCATCTGAGCCAAATGCGAGGGTGGCGCCACTGTCGTGGAGGCTGCGCCAGGCGTAGGCGTGGGTACAGCGTTCACCCCAGAGCAGATCTGCAGCTTCGATGTCGCTGGTGCAGTGGATGGGTTGCATGGAGGCAATGACTGCAAGTTTGGCCAGACGGGGGAGATCGTCGGGGTGGATTAACTGGACATGTTCGATGCGGTTCGGCAGCGTCAACGGTGCCGCTCCACTGCCTGCTGCTCGCCGATCAGCCGCTGCACGCTCGAAGGCATCGAGTACTTTACGGTTGGCACCATCGCCGATAGCATGGATGGCCAGACTAATCCCGTGGAGGTTGGCCCGGCGAACGGTTGTGTCAAGTAGTTCTGGATCGATTGTGGCGAGGCCGGAGTGGTGACGACCCTCGTATGGGCTAAGCAGTTCGGCACTCTCGGAGCCGAGGGAGCCATCGGCGAAGAGCTTGAGCCCACCAATCCGTAGCCAGTGATCGCCGAGACCACTGCGCAGGCCCATGTGAATAGCACCCTCCAGGTCCGGGTAGGCAAGGTAGACGAGGGCACGGAATGTAAGTTCACCCTGAGCTCGCAACGTCTGGAGATCGCGGAGCACGTTGGGGCCGGTCGAGTGATCGGTGGCAGGGACGACATGGATGCTGGTGATCCCGTAGCCGAGGGCCTCACGCTGGGCGGCTCGCAGGGCATCCAGACGCTCGGCGGCTGTGTGTGGCGGTACAGCAGCCCGGATCAGTTCCATTGCAGTTTCGATAAAGATGCCAGTGGGTTGACCGTCCTGATCGCGCTGGATCTGCCCTCCCTCCGGATCAGGGGTAGCTGCGGTGATCCCGGCTAGTTCCATGGCGCGGCTGTTCACCCAGAGTGAGTGGCCATCCTTGCGGCTCAGGAGGGCGGGTCGATCGGGGCAAACCGCATCGAGATCGCGTCGGTGTGGCCAGCGGTGATCCCACGCGGTCTGGTCCCAACCGCCACCACGAAGCCACGTATCCTGTGGCAAGGTAGCGGCACGCTCGGCAATGATCGCCTGGGCCTGGGTGAGGCTAGTGGCCTGCCCCAGTCTTGCTTCACGGAGTGCTAACCCCTGTTCGGTGATGTGCACATGCGCATCGGTCAGGCCGGGAATGGCGCTCTGACCACGCAGATCGATCGTCTCTCTGGGTATTCCAGCAATGGCAGCACGTACCTGGCTTTCACTCCCGATGGCAACCACGCGACCGTGATGGATGGCAAGGGCCTCAGCAACCGGGAGTGCTGGATCGAGGCTGTAGATCTGGCCATTGTAGAGCACGAGAGCGGACATGAGCGCGATCCTATCAGTTGTATACGCAGGAGGCTGCAGCC